>CAMWNF010000117.1 GCA_947175535.1 uncultured Bacteroidales bacterium | reverse complement strand
CGTGCCGGTCACAACAATCAGTATGTTATGATGCCCGAGGTTATCACCGTCGGCACACATTACTACTCTATCTGGGGCACGGCTTACGGAAACATCCGCCGCATCAACCAGTTCCTCCGCGACATGGAGAAATACTCGACCTTCTCTGAGGAGTCTGAAAGACTTTGGGAAGCTCAGGCTCGTTTCTTCCGCGCTTTCATTTACTTCCAGCTCGCTAAACGTCACCCCGGCGTTATCATTTATGACGACATGCCGACCGACGGTCAGCGCGACCGCAGCTCTGAAGAAGACATGTGGGACTTCATCGAAAAAGACCTCGATTTCGCTGCTTCTGTCCTCCCAAAAGCATGGCCCGCATCCGACGAAGGTCGCATCACCTACGGTGGTGTCATGGGCTTCAAGTCTCGCGTGATGCTCTACGCCAAACGTTGGCAGAAGGCTTACGACGCTGCTGCTGAAGTTGAGAAACTCGAACAGGAAGGTCTCTACGGACTCGTCCCCAACTACACTCAGGCTTGGAAAGGCGACAACAAGGAGTCTCTCATCCAGTTCCGCTATGCTAAGAGTAGCGGTCCCGCTCACTCGTTCGACAAGAACTATGTGCCTGCCTGCGACGGCTATGCTTACGGCGCGACCGGCACACCCACTCAGGAAATGGTCGAATGCTACGAGACAAAGACCGGCGAAACCTTCGACTGGACTCCCTGGCATGACGGCACAGCGACCACACGTCCTCCCTACGAAGACCTCGAACCCCGCTTCGCTGCTTCAATCATCTATCCCGGCTCCACCTGGAAAGGTCGTGTGATGGACTGCTCTGAAGACGGTGTCAACGGTGTCTACATGGACTACGACAGCCAGGGCTACTCATGGGGCAAGACCACCACAGGCTACTTCCTCAAGAAGCTCCTCGACGAATCTCTTCTCGACGTGGAAGGAACTGTCAGCCATCAGACATGGGTTGAACTCCGCTATGCCGAAGTTCTCCTTAACAAGGCTGAGGCGGCTTACATGCTCGACAAACCCGCTTCTGAATATCAGGCTCTGATGAACCGCGTCCGTGCCCGCGTCAACCTTCCCGCCAAGACATCTGAAGGTGAAGACTGGTTTGCAGACTACCGCAACGAACGCAAGGTCGAACTCTCTTACGAAGGTCACCTCTTCTGGGATATGGTTCGCTGGCGTCGCTGCCACATCGACTATAACAACTACCGCTGCCACGGCTTCAAGATTAACGGCGGAGAATATCAGTATGTCGACGTCGACGGTCAGGACCGCCGCTTCCTCGAGAGAACCTACATTGTGCCCATCCCCGCCGATGAGTTGCGCAACAACCTTCTCATCAAACAATATCCCGAATGGCTTTAATCTCTAAATTCTGATACACAATGAAGATTAATAAAATATCAGCTTGTTTAATGTCGCTCGCCCTCATCGGAGGTGCGGTAGCATGCCAGAGTCCTGAAGAAATTCAGCCCTCCGATTCTATCGGCTTCGCTGCTGGCGGCGCCGGCATGATAAACAACATCAAAGCGGCAATCTTCGAGGACACTCGTGCCGACAATAACTTCATCGGCGAATTTGACCTGGAGAAGAGCGAGATTCGCATCGTCGTGCCTTACAACTATCCCGTTGCCAGCGATACGGTCATGACTCTCGAACGTCTTACAAAAGTGCGTATCATCGCCGACATCGAAAACAACGTCATAATCACTCCTCCCCTCCACTTCCTCGACCTCTCGCATGACAATTACGTCAACATCCGCGACCAGCATGGCGAGAACCGTCAGTTCCGCATCTATGCCGACATCCGCAAAAGCGCTGAATGCGAAATCACCGATTTCGAATTCGTGAAGAAAGTTCAGATAAGCAAAAAGAAATGGCAGCTCGACACTCTGAAAGCCTTCCCCAGCGCGGCTGAGTCAGTTGTTCGCGTCCCCTACGCCGAAGACACTCTCGGCTCGGGTGCCGCTAACGTGAAACTCTCATACCACGCTACCATCTCCCCCAACCCCAGCGACACGCTCAACTATGACGAAGGCGTCGAATTCACCGTCACCGCTCAGAACGGTGTCGACAAGAAAGTCTGGCGCGTGCAGCGCGGCATTCCCCCCACATTGAAACGCGGTCTCCGAGCCGAAAGCGCAAAACTCCTCTGGACTGTCAAACTCTCTCAGCTCGGCTACAACGGCAAAGAGGAGGAAGAAATCCAGAACGGTCTTGCTCCCAGCGGCGAATATCTGCTCGTCAACCAGATTGGTATGGCTGACCCCGTCTACCTCGACCGCAAGACAGGCGCGGTTGCCGGCAAAGCTAACTTCTCTGCAATCGCTCCGCTCGACAACAACCGCGGCAACTACTGCGTCACCGCCGACGAAGCCGGTCACATTCTTATCTGCAACACCGACAAGAACGGTCAGCGTTTCCAGGTTTGGCGCATGGACAACGTAAACGACACCCCCAAGGAATTCATCAACACCAACGTCGCTTACAACTGGCGCGGTCACCACATCTCGGTAACCGGCAACATTGACAAGAACGCTGTCATCACTGCTCCTCTTAATGGCACTAACTGTGCATTCACACGCTGGATTGTCAAGAACGGCGAACTCGAATCTCAGGATGGCGAGATGATACAGCCCGCAGCAGGCTTTGGAATTCCATGGTCTAACTGCGACGTCGTCTACAAGAGCCCCAACGCTGAAAGCGATTACTTTGTTAATGCCTACTGCGACGTTACCGGTCCCGGTGCTGTAGCTGAAAACCGCTATGTCGCATGGGTGAAAGATAACCAGATTGCAGCCTTGACCCCGACTTACGCCAAGGTTTCCGGCACATCTTCCGGTCGTTCGAGTGCCAACTGGGTCAATTCCCATGTCGACTACAAGGTGTTCAACGGCGTAGGATATGTCCTCGACCAGCGAGTTAACTCATTCACATGGGGTTCCGGTGGCTACGACACAATCCTTCTTTTCGACACTCAGTCTGGCGACCTGTCGAAAGAAGCTGTCAACTTCACTTCATATCAGGACCCTTACTGGAACAACGTTATTGGCATAAAGGTCGATGACAACTACGGAGCGAAAGACCAGGGCAATCCGCCGGGCATGAACGGCGCTGCCAACGGCATCGAGCTTCAGGTCTCTGAAGACGGCTTCTACATGTACATCTACTTCATGTTCGCAAAAGGTTGCGTCGGCTGCGTCCGCGTCGACTGCTTCGACATCTAACCAATCGAATTGTTTGCGGTCACAACCGCAAACAAAAATCAACCGCAAACACCATTAAAATTGTAGGGTCGCGACCTGTCGCGACCGCAAAGAAACGCCTACCTAAGCTATAATAGCTACCTCAGCTACCCTCAAAAGCGTAGGGCTGCTCCCCGGAGCAGCCGCCCCATAGGGTCGCGACCGCAAATAAAAAACAGCGTTGTGTCAAAATCGAACACAACGCTGTTTTGCTTAATACCGTAAAAAATCAACCCCTGTTTTTCAAAATCGGATATCCCCGGGAGCCGTAATGATATGGAATAGGAGGTCTCTGAACAGCTGATGGTCAGCCTGTCGCGAACCGACACCCTTGCTCATCGCATCATAACGGCGTATGGCTGCGATTATTTCTATAATCTGGAAAGGATTATAAAGCTGCATCGCCGCGCGGTATCGCCGCAGTTGCCATGGACTTCTCAGTTTAAGCTCCGACATAAGACCGCTGTCGCTCTTGTCAGGTGAGTAAAATGCCGCAAGCAAGTCGGCGAAGAAAGCGAACAAGGTCGCGGCACTGACGACAAGCGGATTGTTTTTAGGGTTTGCCTTGAAATATTCGGCAATGGTGAATACCTTTTTGGCATCTTTCACTGCGATTGCATCGACAAGCTCGAAGTTATTATAATCTTTGCTCATGCCGATATTCTGCTCGACAGCCTCTGCCGTCACTGTAGCTCCGGCTCCGAGAGCGGTTGTCAGCTTGTCGATTTCGTTATACAACCGGCTGAGGTCTGTGCCCACATAGTCGCGCAGCATCTCCATCGCCTTAGGCTCGGCTTTCAGACCCTTCGCCTTGATAAAGTCGCCGATGACTGCCGGAGCATTGCTCTCCGAAAGTTTTTTTGACTCGAAATTCACGCCTTTCGCTCTGACTGCCGCCAACAGTTCCTTGCCTTTTGCCTGCGCTCCGCGACAGCAGATTACAAGAACAGTTGTCGACGCCGGTGCCGAGACATAACGGTGAAGTTGGTTCAGTTTAGCCGACGCAACAGCCTGAGCCTCTTTAAGGATGACCACCTGACGGTCAGCCATCATCGGATACTGCATGCAGAGGTCGGCGACTGCTCCGGGCTCCACTTCAGGCGCATATAGCACATGGAGATTGAATTCCTTTTCCTCCTCTGTGAGAAGGTTTTCGAAACGCTCCACCAGTTTGTCGATGTAATAACCCTCTTCGCCGTGCAGGAGATAGACGGGTGCCAACTGCCCTGCGGCTATCTGCCGGCTGAGCGAATCGAATGTTACTGTGGGAGCTGCCATAAATGGTTTCGAAATAAAGTTGTAAATTTGTAGCGAAGATACAAAAAAATAAACTCTGCTACAAATGCAACTCAACCTACCGTCTTTCGATTATCAAATCAGACGCGACGACGACGGCGTGACGCGGATATTCGACTGTCTGCGCGGTAAATTTGTAGCCCTCACGCCTGAAGAATGGGTAAGACAGCATTTTGTCAACTTTTTAATCGCCGAACGCTCTTATCCCCGGGGGCTGATGGCTAACGAAGTGAGCCTTAAACTCAACCGCACATCCCGCCGCTGCGACACACTCATCTACTCCCGCGCTGCTCAGCCACTTGCCATCGTCGAGTACAAAGCGCCGTCAGTCGCCGTTTCTCAGGCGGTCTTCGACCAGATAGCGCGCTACAACAGCGTTATCGGAGCGGAATACCTCATCGTTAGCAACGGCATCTGCCACTACTGCTGCCGATACGACTCTACCCGCCGTAGCTACGCTTTCCTCAAGGAAATACCCCTCTACGACGAACTTTGATTGTCAGAGTCTGACCGACCCTTCAGAAATTAGAAGAAATATGCGACGCGGAGCGTGTAAGAGCGGCTGCGCGCACTGTAGTTGTCAAGCAGCACAGTCTTGAGCGCATAGGTCATGCCCCAGCTGTATTGAAACGACACCTGCCACTTCTTGAACAGCTCGACACCCCCGCCGACCGAAAGACTCAAATCACCGCCCGCATATTTGAACGCGTCGCAATGTCCGTGACCCACGAGGATATTGAAATCCGGACCGCCATACACAAAGGGAGCCACGATATCCTCAAGACCGTCCATGCGGGTCCACTTGAAACGCAGATGCAGCGGTATCTGAAGCGTGTGCAGTCTCACGCGTTCGTCGCCATAACCCTGCCATGCCCATATCTTACGCTGTCCGAGATTGACTTTCGCACCTAACTGATTGTAAAGCAGTCCGAGGTCGATACCGAAACCGAGACCGGGGAACATCATTTCGCCCTGCACGCCGACCTGATAGCTTAATGTCTGCGACACATCGACCAAATCCTGTTTGAATTTCAGATTGGTGAATTCAGGTCCCGCGATAGCTGCATATCGGAACTGCGCGTTAGCCGCAGCCGAGCACGCGATGATGACTGACAATATGGTAAAAAATTTGATTAGCTGACGTTTCATTGCAATGATTTGAGTTATCGGCAACAAAGATAATTCAAAAATCTCAAACCAACCGCATATTAACGCATTTTATAGAATCTCCCCCTCCGCAAGATGCCCTTGCTGGCATTCCAACCCATAACCCGTAGGGCTGCTCCCTGGAGCAGCCGCCCCGCGGCATAGCCGCGAAACAGTTGTAGCCACATGCAAGCGCGGCAGAGGCGTGCGCAGCTTGTGGAAAAAAGAAAAAATCAAATCGGCATCGTAGATGTCGAACCTCACCGCCCAATTAGTCCAATTAGCCTAACGCCCCTGACTCCCCGCGCCTACCTAAGCTAAAATAGCTACCTCAGCTACCCCTCCTCCAAAAAAATTCCCTCTCCGCGTCCTCTGCGCCTCCGCGCGAGCTTCCCCCTCCGGAAGATGCCCGCAAGGGTGACTTGTCCTGAAATAAGTTTACAGAAAAAAATAGAACGAATGTAAACAAAAAACAGGACAAAATGAAAACATCAAAACG
>CAMWNF010000116.1 GCA_947175535.1 uncultured Bacteroidales bacterium | reverse complement strand
GAGTCCTCAGAGTGCTAAGAGAGCTCCGCTCTGGGGAGATTATTTTTTTAGGATAAGGAGCTAATTCAAATTAATTTGCTAATTTAGCATTATGATTTACCACTAAACTCTAAAACCAAACACGCTTATGAAAAAACATCTACTCAATGCCGCACTTCTGTGCACAAGTCTATTCGCTTTCGCAGCCGAACCTGTCGACGTCACTCCCTCAGGTCTCAACTTCGACTCTTATGACAACGGCGCCGCTTTCAAAGTGACCGCCAGCACAGGCACAGGCTGGTCTGTTCCCCCGTTCTCATTCTCCGCTGACGCATTCGCGCAAGACGGTCAGCTGACGGTGCTCGTCGCACGCGGCGGTATCATTACACAGGAAGATGTCGACGCGCTTCAACCGGGATTTACCGTGCGCGAAGTCGGCAAAGCCGGCAAATGCCTTGCCATAACCCAGATATGGTCACCTTCAAACAATGGAGTCGCAGCCGATAATCAGTGGGCGGCGGCAGATATGCGCAAAATCGCGCAGCCTCAGTTCAATTTCTATCTCGACCCATCGAACATCAAGACAGAGACTGACAAAGTTCACTATGTCCGCGTGCGCCTTGTCTACACCGCCCTCTTCCGCGGATGTCATTACCTGAATGAAAGCTATGGTGACGCCCGTACGCTCGTAAAAAGCATCTACGCCACTGACGACCGCGGCTGGGTAGTTCCTGAAAAAGATGATGCAGTCGGAAAAGAATGTGAAGAAGATGCTTCAAACTTCGCTAAATGGGTCGGCGAGACAGGCAAAGTAGCCGACATACCCGAAACTCCCGAAATCTATGTACCGGTAGAAGGCGACATAGAACCTTGGGACGTATGCCACAACGACGGTGTTATCGCAGCCGGTCATGCGGCTTATCTTATGAACTCGGAGCGTTTCCGCACATATGAATTCGATGTGCCCGTGACCATGCCCAACTCTATTAGCGTACAGTTCAACATCGCCAATCAGCTTGGCACTTACCTCATCAAGGAAATCAAATTCACTGACCTCGGCACTGACGAAGCCGACGCGACACTCCTCGGCAAGCGCAAACTCGGCTGGACTTACTTCAACGAGTTCACCACCGGCATCGAAAGCGTGGCGACAGAAGAAGCAGCCGACGCTCCCGCGGTCTACTACAACCTCCAGGGCGTAGAGGTGAAGAACCCCGCGAACGGCATATACCTCGTCCGCCGCGGCGCGAAAGTGACCAAAGAACTCATCCGCTAAGCGACGGGAAGCGATATCCACATACGAAAGGGTCGGGAAATATCCGGCCCTTTTGTTATTTACCCATGCTTGTATAACAAACCCATATCGTGCATTTCAATGCCGCGTGTTATGCACAATGTTCAAAATAATAGCTATCTTTGCACCAATAACTGCTAACTCATGGCTATGAACAAGCGATTTCTTCTTCCGCTCCTCGCTGCTGCCGCAATCTCACCGTTGGCGGCGCAGATAAATTCGACATCGACCGACGGCTGGCTTGCCCGTGGCATCGAAATGTTTGACAATCACAATTACAACGGCTGCCTCGACCAGCTCACCCACATCGACCGTTCGGCTCTGACTGACGACAGCCGCGAACAGATTGACTGGCTCATCGCACGCTCGCAGTTCGCCCTCAACGGCAAGGGCGCGCGTCCCCACTTCGTCGCGTTCCTGTCGCTATATCCATATTCGCTCCACCGCTACGAAGCTCTGATGTATATCGGCGACTGCCTGTTCGAGAGCAGCTATGCCGAGGCGTTGAAAGTGTATCAGCGCGTCGACCGCAATTGCCTGACGCTCGACAAAGCCGAAGACCTCGACTATCACATGGCTTACTGCTATCTGATGCTCGCCGGCTTCGACAAGGCGCAGCCGCTCTTCAGCCGCTTGTCGCGAACCGATGCCTACGGTCACGCAGCCCGCTTCTATCAGGCATACATAGCTTATGCGCGGGGCGATTACAACGAGGCCGAACGCCTGTTCAAATCGGTCGACACCGCCAAAGCCCCCGGCAACATGGCTGACTACTACCTCGCCCAGATATATTACATGAGAGGAGACTACCGCGAGGCTCTCACGACATCGCGCGCCCTTCTCCGCCGCAGCGGCATCGCCCCCGGCTTCACAGCCGAAGCCAACCGTCTGGCGGGTGAATCCCTCTATCAGCTCGGCGATGCGGCAGCGGCGATACCCTATCTGAAGAAATATGTCACCGCCGTGGAGACTCCCGAGGCATCGACCCTATATATTCTCGGCGTCAGCCAGTACAATCAGGGCGAATACGGCGACGCGGTCGCATCGTTGCAGTCGGTCAGCGAACTCAACGACGCTATGGGTCAGAGCGCGAGTCTCTACATCGGTCAGGCACTGATGAAGCTCGGCGAGAAAGATGCCGCACTCCTCGCCTTCGACAAGGCCCTGCGCATGGATTTTGACGCAGCCGTGCAGGAAGCTGCATATTACAATTACGCAGTCGCCAAGTTCAGCGGTGCCAACATTCCGTTCGGCAGCTCCGTTGCGACGTTCGAGGCGTTCCTCAACCGCTATCCCGACAGCCGCTACGCCCCCGAGGTGCAGGAATACATCGTCGACGGCTATCTCACCGACAAGAACTATGACCAGGCGCTCGCGAGCATCAACCGCATGTCGCGTCCGTCGAAGAAAGTCCTTGCCGCCAAGCAGAAAGTCTTATATAATCTCGGTGCTTCGGCTCTCGCAGCCGGCAATCCGACGACCGCGCTCGTCTATCTCAACGAGGCCGACGGTCTGCGCGCCCACGACGCCGAAGTAGCCACGGAAGTCAGCCTGCTCATCGGTGAAGCCGCTTACCGCACCGGAGACTACTCCGCGTCGCAGAAAGCCCTCAACAGCTTCCTGACGCGCTCTAAAAAGACCAACGTCAACCGCCCGCTTGCTTACTATGACCTCGGCTACACCGAGTTCGCCCGCAAACATTATCCGCAGGCTGCCGACGCGTTCCGCAAGGCTGTCGCAGCTCCCGGCAATCTGTCGGCGGCGGTAATCGCTGACGTGTATAACCGTCTTGGCGACGTGAGCTACTATGCTTCCGACTTCACCGAAGCCAAAAATCTCTATGACAAGGCTTACAAGACCAATCCCGCCTCAGGCGACTACGCGCTGTTCCAGACAGCCATCATGAAAGGCTTTGTCCGCGACCATAAAGGAAAAATCGCCGACCTCCGCCGTCTGCCTCAGGAATTCCCTTCGTCGACGCTGCTTGCCGATGCCATGCTCGAGATGACTGCAAGCTACATACAGCTCGGCGACAATCAGTCGGCAATAAGCACTTACCGCCGCCTCGTGTCGGAATATCCCAACACCACTCAGGGTCGTCAGGGTTACCTGCAGCTCGCGCTCACACTGCTCAACGACGGTGACCGAGCCGACGCGATAGAGTCTTACCGCGACATCGTGCGCCTCTACCCCACCAGCGAGGAAGCCCGCGAGGCGACCGAAGCCCTCAAACGTCTCGCCGCCGAGGACGGCACACTGAGCGACTACGCTGAGTTTGTCAACTCCGTGCCCGACGCTCCGAAAATCGATGTTGCCGAAGTCGAGCAACTTTCGTTTGAAGCCGCCGAAAAAGATTATCTGACCGAAGGCAAGACCGCGAAACTTCAGGATTACATCAATAAATACGCCGACGGCGCTTATCGCGCCCGCGCGCTGTCGCTTATGCTCGAAGATGCACGCGCCCGACGCGACGAAAAGGCTGCCGTGGCTTTTGCAGGAACACTCGTCGAGCAATACCCCGACAACAGCCTGACCGAACCGGCATATATCGTCAAGGCGACCGCACTCTATGAAAACGGCGATGCAGAAGCCGCTCTCGCCGCATGGAAAGCTCTCGAACAGCGTGCGTCATCGTCGAAAAACCTCAACGCCTCGCGCGCCGGCATCATGCGCGCCGCCCGCGACCTCGGCAACTACGATGAAGTCGCCGCAGCTGCCGACGCCCTGCTTGCATCGTCGACTATCGGTTCGGAAGACAAGAATGAAGCCGTCTTCTCCAAGGCTCTCGCCCTCTCGCAGACAGGTCGAGCCGCCGACGCCCGCGAACAGTGGCAGACCATCGCCGGCATGACCGACGACCTATATGGAGCTAAGAGTGCGTTCTACATGGCTCAGAGCTACTTCGACGACGGCATGGCTGACAAAGCTCGTTCGACAGTCGAGGAACTCACCGCATCGGGCACACCACACTCTTATTGGCTCGCACGCGGTTTTATTCTTCTCAGCGATGTCTACGCTTCGCAGGGCAAGGATTTCGAAGCTCGCGAATATCTCAACGCTCTGCGCGAAAATTATCCCGGCTCCGAATCGGATATATTCATGATGATTGACTCACGCCTCAGCTCCTTAAAATAATGAATAAGACAATGACGACACTCCGTTCTATAGCGGCAATAGCTCTCTCAGCAGCCGCACTCGCTTCGCAGGCTAAAGATTTGAAAACCGAAATCACGGTCGACCGCACAATCGTGCCTGTCGAGCGTGAGGCGACCCGCCTCGGCTCGCTGACGCCGCAGCTCCTTTCGTCACCGGTGACCATGCGGCGTCTCTCGCTTGCCGACTACACCAATCCTGCCGAGATTACCCGCTCGGCTTCGACTCTCGAACCTGCCGCATACGGCGAGACCTTAGCTCTGTCGCCTTATAAAGGCTATGCCGCCCTCGGCTATTTCCCGACCTTCAACATCGGAGCCTCGGCTGGCTACAAGTTCATCGACAATTCGCGCACAAGGCTCGGAGCTTGGCTGCAATACGACGGTTATTCCTACAAGCCCTCGGGCGATGGCGACCTCAACGGCAACTACGGCAACAACACCGTAAGCGTCGGAGCATCGTTCGACCAGCGTGTAGGCTCGAAATCATCTTTGGGCGTTCACGCCGCCTACACCTTCGCTGACCTCCGCCTTCCCGACGAATTTATCAACAACCGTCAGAACGTCAACGCTTTCGATGCCGATTTGTCATGGTGGTCACGCGCAGGACTGGTCGGTTATCACGCAAAGGCATCGTTCTCGCATTTCAGCTACGGCAAGGATATGACGCTTAATGTCCTTGATGAAATCCCCGACGGCTCCATCGCGACTCCTTACAAAGCCGCATCGGAAAACCGTTTCAATTTCAATGGCGGCATAGGTTTCTTCGGTTCTTCAGTAGCCCCGCGGGGCGGCATCGAAGTGTCAGCCGACTTCATCTCACGCAGCAACGGACTCGAGACAATAGCTAAGGAGACCCGTCCCGATTATTTCGTCAATTTTGCGTCTCCGATTTCTGCCGGCACCCTCGGCATCGTTTCGGTGACTCCATACTACGCATTCCACAGCGGACGTTTCCATGGTCGCATCGGCGCGAAAATCGACCTTTCGGTCGGTGGCGAAGGCAAGAAATTCCACATCGCTCCTGCTGTGATGCTCGACTGGAACGTTGCCTCGCAGTTTGCGATATATGCCCGAATTAACGGCGGAGAACAACTCAACAGCCTGCGCTCGCTTTACGATTATTGCCCCTTCGTCGGCGGTCTGTGGCAGTACCAGCGTTCGCACGTTCCGGTTACAGCCGACCTGGGTTTCAACATCGGTTCTTTCAAAGGATTCTCCGCGAGGTTATTCGGTGGCTATGCCATTGCCAACGACTGGCTGATGCCGCAGTTTGCCGAGATTAACACACCGAGCAGTCAAACCTTAGGACTGACCAACTACGGAGCTTACGACCTCAAGGGATGGCACGCCGGCATCGGCTTCAGCTACGACTGGCGTTCGATTGTCAAGGCTGACCTGTCGGCAGAGACCGCATCTAACGACGAAACAAAGGCATACTATCTCTGGCGCGACCGCGCGAAATACGTTATCAACGCATCTGTAGAAGCCAAACCCATAAAAGCCTTGAAAATTGCAGTCGGTTATCAGTTGCGCACCGACCGTCACAATTATTTTAACGTAAAAGACGAAATTTTCCAGCCTATCAATCTCAAGTCAGTGAGCGACCTCAGCGTCAGCGCGTCATATGCCGTCACCGACGCGTTCACAGTTTTCGCCCGCGGCGAAAATCTCCTCAACCGGCGCTATTTCCTCCTCACCGACATCGAAGCACAAGGCATCAAAGGACTAATCGGCATCTCCTACAAATTCTGACCGGGCTTCAGACCGTCACGACAATCGTTCCTATCCGACCCCGCTACTCTGCGAGGACATTTACGTCTGAAAACCTCCCCGCCCCATTAGCCCAACCCTCCAAAAAAATCACTCTCCGCGCGCCTGCGCTATCCTTGCATGATGCCCTCGCAAGA
>CAMWNF010000115.1 GCA_947175535.1 uncultured Bacteroidales bacterium | reverse complement strand
GGGAGATAAAATTCGGGAGGTGCGGAGGTGTCAATCGGATTTTTTTCGTACCTTTGCGAGTTATTAAATTTTCTGAGCGTGGAAACAAAGTATATTTTTGTCACAGGTGGAGTTGTTTCATCTTTAGGCAAAGGCATCATATCATCGTCGCTCGCGTGTCTGCTGAAGGCGCGCGGTTACAGGGTGACGATTCAGAAATTCGACCCTTATATCAATATTGACCCCGGAACGCTCAATCCTTACGAGCACGGAGAATGTTATGTCACTGTCGACGGACATGAAGCCGACCTCGACCTGGGACATTATGAACGCTTCACCGACATAAAGACGACACGCGCCAACAACGTCACCACCGGCAAAGTCTACCAGAGCGTGATTGAAAAAGAGCGACGCGGCGATTATCTGGGAAAGACGGTGCAGATTGTCCCCCACATCACAGACGAGATAAAACGCGACGTAAAGCGGCTGGGCAATACGGGTAACTTCGACTTCATCATCACTGAAATCGGCGGTACGGTCGGCGACATCGAGTCGCTCCCTTATCTTGAGAGCGTGCGTCAGCTTCGCTGGGAACTCGGCGATAACAGTCTCTGCATCCACCTGACCTACGTGCCCTATATCGCGGCGGCGAAAGAGCTGAAGACGAAGCCTACCCAGCACTCGGTGAAGCTCCTTCAGGAAGCCGGCATACAGCCCGATATACTTGTGCTTCGCACGGAAAAGCATATCCCGACGGAAATGCGCCGCAAGATAGCGCAGTTCTGCAACGTGGCTCCCGACGCCGTCATCCAGTCGGTCGACGTCAACAGCATATATAAGGTGCCCGTGAAGATGCACGAACAGCATCTCGACGAAATCGTACTGCGCAAGACGGGGGTAGCCATCGAAGGTGAGCCTCACATGAAACCGTGGCTCGACTTCCTTGACAAGATGGAGCGCGCCACGGAGACCGTCACTATCGGTCTGGTCGGCAAATATGTCGAACTGCAGGACGCCTACAAGTCAATCAGCGAAGCGCTGTTCCACGCCGCGACCTACGCCGACCGCAAACTCAATCTCATCTATATCCACTCCGAGAAACTCGACGAAAAAAATGTCGAGGAGAAACTGTCGGGTCTCGACGGCGTCATTATCGCCCCCGGTTTCGGACAGCGCGGTATCGAAGGCAAGTTCGTCGCCCTGAAATGGTGCCGCGAGCATGATGTACCGACTTTCGGCATCTGTCTGGGCATGCAGTGTATGGTCATAGAGTTCGCCCGGAACGTGCTCGGCTACGCCGACGCCAACTCGACTGAGATGGACAGCCGGACGACCCATAACGTCATCGACCTTATGGAAGAGCAGAAATCGATATCAAACCTCGGAGGCACAATGCGTCTGGGCGCATATGACTGTGTGCTTCGCCCCGGAAGCCGCGCCGCCGAAGCATACGGCGCGACAGAAATCAGCGAGCGTCACCGCCACCGGTTCGAATTCAACGAGGACTACCGCAAGCAGTTTGAGGACGCCGGGATGAAATGCGTCGGTGAAAATCCCGCCTCACATCTTGTCGAAGTCGTCGAAATACCCGAAAAGCGATGGTATATCGGAACGCAGTATCACCCGGAATACTCAAGCACTGTCCTATCGCCCAACCCGATTTTCCGCAGTTTCATCAATGCGGCAATCGACTATTCGGCAACAAAAGAGAATAAAAAGAAATAACAAAATAACCCAAAATCATTATCAAAACCCGTTTACAACAGCAAAATGGATAAGAACACCCTTTTAGGCCTCGTGCTAATGGCTGCATGTCTGTTCGGTTTCATGTATTTCAACAAACCGTCGGAAGAGGAACTCGCCCGCCGCAAAGCGGAGCAGGAGCAGCTTGCCGCCCGTCAGCAATCAGAAGCCGATGCTGCTGCAGTCGCACTGTTAAGCGACAGCCTCACAGGCGCCGAAGCATCTGCGCTCACGGCAGCCGTGAAGATGACCGGAGCTCCGGACGCTAACGGAGCCATAGTGCTTTCAGACCGCTATGCCGACCTGAGCGTCGACAGTCTCGGACTTAAAGGGACGGTAACAGCCGGGGCGGATAAAATCAATATCGCCGACGTTATCGCCAACAACAAGACCGCGATGACCCCCGAACAGCAGACCGAAGCACTCGCCAACGTCCGTCAGATAATCGCCCGCGCCCAGAAATACAAAAGCTTTGCGCGCCACCTGGGAGGAGCCAACGACAGCATCGTTGTCGAAAACGACCTTATGAAGGTGACCTTCGCCACGCGCGGCGGTATGGTCAGCCAGGTGGAACTCAAAAAATATATGACCGAGGTGACAGAGACAGCTTCGCCCATCAAACTTTTCACCGACAACACCGACGGCTACGGCTTCCTGCTGACGACAGCGGACCAGCGTTTCGACACCCGCGAGTTCAACTTCACGCCGACCCTCGAGAACGATTCGACCGTGGTGATGTCGCTCGACTTAGGCAACAACGCAAAGTGGGGCATCCGCTACACCGTCCATGAATCAGACTATCTTGTCAAGATGGATATCGTGCAGCAGAACATGGGAGCCATTCTCCCCGCAAGCACGTCGAACATCGAACTCGACTGGCATCAGAAAATGGGTCGAAACGAAAAAGGCAGGACTTTCGAGGAACGCAACAGCGCCATCCACTACAAGTTTATCGGCGATGGTCCAGACGACCTGAGCGCGAACGGCAACGACAGCGAGCAGCTCACGGGACGCATCAAATGGGTAGCGTTCAAGAACCAGTTCTTTTCGAGCGTGCTAATCGCCGACGAATATCTGTCGACAGCCGACCTCACGTCAACTGAAATCAAAAACGACCGTTATCTGAAAGACATGTCGATGCATGCCTCGCTGCCCTACACTATCGCAGACGGCACACCAACAGGCTTCTACTTCTTCTTCGGTCCGAACAAATATCCTTTGCTCTCAAGCATCGACGACGCTATCGGGAGCGACGAAAGTCTGTCGCTCACACGTCTGGTGCCTCTGGGCTGGGGTCTCTTCCGCTGGATAAACCAGTTCATAATCATTCCCGTCTTTACGTTCCTCGGTAAGTTCATCACCAACTACGGCATCATCATCCTGCTGCTCACCATTTTCATCAAGATTATCCTTTTCCCCTTCACATACAAGAGCTTCAAATCACAGGCACGCATGCGTGTGCTCGCTCCGGAGATAAAGGAAATCAACGATAAATATCCCGGTCAGGAGAACGCGCTCAAGCGCCAGCAGGAGACGATGGCTCTCTACAGCCGTGCGGGCGCGAGTCCCTTCTCGGGCTGTCTGCCGATGCTTCTGCAGATGCCTGTGCTGATTGCGATGTTCTCGTTCTTCCCCTCGGCAATCGAGTTGCGCGGACAATCGTTCCTCTGGGTTCACGACCTCTCGGCACCCGACTATATCCTGGCACTGCCGTTCACCATACCCTTCTACGGCAACCATGTCAGTCTGTTCTGTCTTCTGATGACCGTCGTGAACATCGTGTATACCCGCATCAACATGCAGAATCAGCCCGGCGGAAACTCTATGCCCGGCATGAAGTGGATGATGTATCTTATGCCGGTGATGTTCCTCTTCTTCTTCAATGATTACGCGGCAGGTCTGAGCTACTACTACTTCCTTTCGCTCCTTATCACTATCGTCCAGACCTGGATTTTCCGTAAGGTTGTAGACGAGAAGAAAGTGCGCGCCGAAATGCTTGCCAACGCCAAGAAACCCCGCAAGAAGAGCGGCTTCATGGCGCGTCTCGAAGAAGCGCAGCGTCAGCAGCAGGCAGCTCTCCGCCAGCAGCAGAACGGAGGCAAGAAACGAAGATAAACGTTTTTCGGTCATAACAGAACGGCGATGGGTCAGCAGTTGACCCACCGCCGTTTTTTTATGATGACACAATTCGAAACAATCACAAAAGAATAAGTTATCGATAAGTGAATTTTATCTTAATATTCATTGCAAAATCAAAATAATTAACCTAACTTCGCCACACATTACATTAATCGCATAAAACATCATGGCAAAGTTATTATTCCGCGCACTGTTGCTCAGCGTCATTACAGCAGGGGCGAACGGCGATATGTCGGCGCACAACCCTGACTCGCTTGCAAACGAACCGATACGGCTGCGCGATGTCAACGTCGTAAGACGCATCAATCATCTGAGTGAGATATCGAAAGTCGACCTGGCGGCAAATCCCGTGAAATCATCACAGGAGATACTGCGCTCGGTGCCGGGACTGTTCATAGCCCAACATGCCGGGGGCGGAAAGGCGGAGCAGATGTTTCTGCGCGGTTTCGACCTCGACCACGGAACTGATATAAACATCTCGGTCGACGGTATGCCGGTCAACATGGTCAGCCACGCCCACGGTCAGGGCTATGCCGACCTTCACTTCCTGCAGCCGGAGGTCATCGAGAACATCGACTTCGACAAAGGGCTATATGACATGACAAAAGGCGATCTCGCCACTGCCGGCTACGTCGCCTTCAAGACACGCGACAGGATGCCGTCGCAGGTTTCGGCAGAAATAGGAATGCACGACTACCAGCGTTACCGCGCCTCGATGTCGCTCATCGACAGGGAGAATGAAAGTTTCTATTTCGCCGGAGCGTTTCTGAGCGATAACGGTTACTTCGACAGCCCCCAGCATTTCAAGCGACTCAACGCCATGGCGAAATACACCCGATGGGGGGAAAACTCCCGCTTCAACATCATCGCCTCGCACTTCAACAGCTCGTGGAATGCTTCGGGTCAGATACCCGAACGCGCCGTAGATAACGGCATGATAGGCTGGTTCGGTTCGCTCGATGCGAGCGAAGGCGGTTCGACCTCGCGCAGTAACCTACAGTTTCTCCATAAGATTTATCTACCCGACGGTGCAACCGTCAGCTCGGATTTCTATCTCTCATATTATACGTTCAATCTCTTCTCGGATTTCACCTTCCAGCTCAACGACCCCGAGCACTGGGACGAAATCAACCAGAAAGAAAAACGCGTAATAGCCGGCGGTCACACCGACTATAACGACCACTTCCACGTCGGCGACGAGACCTGGAAATGGTCAGCCGGGGCAGGATTCCGCTATGACCATATCATGGACATCGCGCTATATCACACGGAAAACCGCCATCAGCTCGGCACCTACAGCCTCGGCGACATCGACGAAAGCAATATGTTCGGCTTCGCCGGACTCGAGATGAACCTCGGACCAGTGATGATTAATCCGTCGGTACGCGTCGACTGGTTTCACTTCAACTACGCCGACAAGACCGCCGAAGTGTATGATGACAAAGGCACGGCACAGGCGTTCGTAAGCCCCAAACTCAATATCACTTATAATCCGGCGCGCAATCTCCAGCTATATCTGAAAGGGGGCAGAGGCTTCCACAGCAACGACGCCCGAGTCGTGGTTGTTGAAAACGGCAGAAATGTGCTGCCGCAGGCTCTGGGTGCTGATTTGGGTATGCACTGGAAACCGTTCAGCAACGTAGCCGTAAACGCCGCCCTATGGTATCTTCATATGAATCAGGAATTCGTCTATGTCGGCGACGAAGCCGTGGTCGAGCCTTCGGGCAAGAGCCGGCGCTTAGGGGTGGACATCGGTTTCAGATGGGAGATTGTAAGAAATCTTTATCTCCAGGCTGATTACACCTACAGCAACGCCCGCATGACAGAGGAGGCGAAGGGGGAAAACTATATACCGCTCGCACCGGTAAACACATTTCTCGGAGGTATAAGTTATAAGAACAAACATTTCTCGGCAGGCATCCATACCCGCTGGATTGGAAACCGTCCCGCCAACGAGGACTACTCGCTGACAGCGAAAGGTTACTGCATCACGGACGCGAATGTGGCGTACACATGGAAAAAATTCACGGTCGGAGCTATTGCGGAAAATCTTTTCAACACCAAGTGGCGCGAAGCCCAGTTCGCAACTGAAACCCTCATCCCCGGCGACCGCGAACCGATAACCGACATATGCTTCACGCCTGGCACGCCATTCGCGCTGCGGGGATTCGTCACCTTCACCTTCTGAGCAATCAGCCGCCGTAAGGCACTGATATAAAATAAAAAAAGAGTTGTCTCACGACAACTCTTTTCCTTTAAACCTTTATCTTAATCTAATACTATGAAAAACACACATGCAAATATACACACTTTTCCAGAAACCCGCAAGCGTTTCAGCAATTTTTTCACTCTTTCCATCAAAAAAACGGTTTATCCACTCTCCTACACTATCTTTTTGCCAAACATGAAAAAATGAAGCATATACATAAAAAGAGAGTTGTCTCACGACAACTCTCTTCCTTTAAACCTTTATCTTAATCTAATACTATGAAAAACACACATGCAAATATA
>CAMWNF010000114.1 GCA_947175535.1 uncultured Bacteroidales bacterium | reverse complement strand
GTAACCGACCGGTCGACTTTATTTGTAAGCCAATCTTTACAAGCTACTGCTTCGAGAGAAAGAACATCCCGGATATATTTGTCAAGTTTATTTATCTCAGTTTTGACACCTTCGTATTTGGCTTCAACAGTGGTGTCATGCATTACAGTCTTTGGTGAATTTCCGAACATATCCGCCATAGCGAGATCAATGGGACGTGAGCCATCTGCTTCCTCAAATGTAAAGCGGTCATCACCCGTCGTTTCTCCTACAACATACATTGGAGCGCGTTCGCGCTGAGCAATCTGCTCTACTCGCGGGATATCATTCGGATCGATTACAAAGCCCATACGCTCTTGGCTTTCATTTCCGATGATTTCTTTTGCAGATAGAGTGGGGTCTCCGACCGGTAAGGCTGAGATTTCGATTTTACCGCCGGTAGCCTCTACAAGTTCGGAAAGTGCGTTCAGGTGTCCACCTGCGCCGTGGTCGTGGACGGAAACAATGGGATTGTTTTCGCTTTCAGCCAATGCACGGATAACGTTGGAAACGCGTTTCTGCATCTCTGGATTCGCACGCTGTACGGCATTAAGTTCAATCGCATTTCCATACTGACCGGTAGCTACTGACGATACAGCACCGCCTCCCATGCCTATGCGGTAATTGTCACCACCGCTTATCACTACTTTCTGTCCGGGTTTGGGTGTGCCTTTGATTGCATCTTTTTTTGCGGCATATCCAACACCTCCGGCAAGCATGATGACTTTATCGTAGGCATACATCTTGTCATTTTCGCTGTGTTCGAATGTCAGCAGTGAGCCACAGATAAGAGGCTGCCCGAATTTGTTACCGAAATCCGAAGCTCCGTTAGAAGCCTTGATAAGAATCTCGGCAGGAGTTTGATATAGCCATGCTCTCGGGTCGAAGAGACGTTCCCATGAACGTTCTTCGTCGAGGCGGGGGTATGAGGTCATATATACAGCTGTACCTGCGATTGGGAGACTGGCTTTGCCACCGCCGAGTCGGTCGCGGATTTCGCCGCCTGTACCGGTTGCCGCGCCATTGAATGGTTCGACTGTAGTCGGAAAGTTGTGAGTCTCTGCTTTGAGTGAGATTACAGTAGGTACATCACGTTGAGTAAAATAGTCCGGACGTTCGGGATTTTCAGGATAGAATTGCGAAACTACAGGACCTTTTACGAATGCTACATTATCTTTATATGCTGAAACAAGACCGTTAGGATTGGTCTGTGACGTTTTCTTGATTAGTTTGAAAAGTGATGAATCTTTTTCTTTGCCATCTATTATAAACTTTCCATTGAAAATTTTATGGCGGCAATGTTCGGAGTTAACTTGCGAGAAACCGAACACTTCGCTGTCAGTCAGCGGACGTCCCAGCTTTTTCGAAAGATCGGTGAGGTATTTTTCCTCATCTGCGCTTAACGCAAGTCCTTCCTCCAGGTTGTACTCGGAAATATCTTTAATGTATTTTACTGGTTCGTTCTTACTGTCAACGGCAAACAGACGGGCTCCAAGACCGTCGTAGCATCTCTGCAACATCGGGTCGAAAACTGGGGTGGCGTCGTTTACACGTATGAATTCCTCGATACGAAAAATGCCGGCGAGTCCCATATTCTGAGTAATCTCTACGGCATTGGTGCTCCAAGGTGTAATCATTTCTTTGCGGGGGCCGACAAAACGTCCTTTGACTGATGATGAGGCAAGGGGCTTTGCGCCGTCGAGCAGCCATGTCAGGCGCTCAATCTCTTCGGCGGAAAACTTGTGGTCCGTTTCAATGGCATAGAACTTGTCAGTGCCCTTTTTGAAGAAAACTACCATATTAAGAAGTTTGCAATAATGAGATGGGTCAAAATTTGTAATATGGTGCAAAGTTAAGTTTTTTTTTCGTGACAGCCGCAATGTTTGACATCTATTTAGAACTCTTTTTGCTCAAAAATGTGTTATATAAATTGAATAATAAATTTTTTAATGTTAATTTTGCAGACGAATTTAACGAAACATAATATTTACAACCATAAATCAGAACTTCTAATGAAGATTACATTTGAAAAAATCGACGATTGCAACGGTAAACTTATCGTCAATGTCGAAGAAGCGGATTACACCGCCAAGGTTAATGAAGAACTTAAAAAAATAGGTAAGACTCATAATATCCCAGGTTTCCGTAAAGGTCATATCAGCGTCGCTCAGCTTCGCAGCCGTTTTGGTAAGCAGGTTAAGAGCGATGTGCTTAATCATGAAGTGTACGAAGCTGCGGTTAAATATATAGTTGACAATAAGATTAATATCCTTGGTCAACCTATTCCTGAAGATGTTAAGGAAATCAACCTTGATGATAAAGACTATACATTTGTATATGACCTCGGTCTTGCACCGGATTTCAATGTTGAACTTGATAAAAACGTAACTTTGCCTTACTATCAGATTGAGGTTACAGACAAGATGATGGAAGAGCAGGATAAGAGTCTTCGCGAACGTTTCGGTGCTCAGGTTCCCGGCGAGGAAGTTGATGAAAAGGCTGTTGTCAAGGGCACGATTATGGAGTTGAATCCGGATGGCACGGTAAAAGAAACTGAAGATGCCGTACAGGTTATCAACGGTATTGTTGCTCCGTTCTACTTTAAGTCAAAAGACGAAGAAAAGAAGTTTATCGGTAAGAAAATAAATGACAAGGTCGTCTTCAATCCCTATGCTTCATGCGAAGGAAATGCGGCAGAGCTTGCTTCAATGCTTAATATTGATAAGGAGAAAGCGGAAGACTATAAGGGCGATTTCGAAATGGCAATTTCTGAAATCATTGTCGTAAAACTTGCTGAACACAATCAGGAATTCTATGATAATGTCTTCGGTCGTGATAAAGTCCACAACGAAGAGGAATATAATGAAGCTCTTAAGGCCATGATAGCCGGCTCATTCCGTGGTAACACAGATTATTTCTTCAATGTCGAAGCTCGTAAATATTTCCTTGATAAATATGGCGACCAGATAAAGCTCCCCGCTGAGTTCCTCAAGCGTTGGCTTAAGATGAATAATCCGGAAGCAGCCGCTGATACAGATTGGGATAAGGAGTTCGAGCAGATGATTCCTCAGATAAAGTGGCAGCTCATCAGTGACCGTATTGCAGAGCAGCTCGGTGTTAAGGTTGAAGAAGAAGACCTGCTTGCCCGCGCGCGATATATCGCTCAGCAACAGTTCGCACAATATGGTATCTATAATATGGATGACGAGACTCTCAATGATACCGCCAAGCGAATTCTCTCAGATAAGAATTATCGCCGTCGCATAGCTGAAGAGGTGGGAGAGCTCAAGTTGTTCGCTTATGTTCGTGAGGCTGTCAATATCGAACCTAAAAATGTTTCGATGGAAGAATTCGTAAAGATGGTAAATCCTGTCGCTGAATAATTCAGAAATATATTAATTATGAGGAGGCATCTTCTGTTTGACAGGGGATGTCTCCTTGTTTTTTGCCCATAGGTAAGAAATAAGTGTTGATATTGCATTTAATTTGTTGTGAAAAAACTTGCAAATGCATATTGAATTTCGTAACTTTGAGTAAGTTTTAATTATTAACGAATAATCATTCATCCTCTCTAATATGAATAATAAGTCAGATTTTCGCAACTATGCCGTCCATCATCTTGGCATGAACGGTCTGTCGCTCGATCAGTATACATCAAGTATCAACAATGGTATAACTGCTAATTATATTAATCCTTCAATTATAGAAGAACGTCAGCTCAACGTGGCACAGATGGACGTTTTCTCCCGCCTGATGATGGACCGTATCATTTTTCTCGGCACAGAAGTAAACGATTACACGGCAAATGTAATACAGGCTCAATTGTTATATCTTGATTCTGCTGATCCTGGCAAAGATGTTTCGATTTATATCAATTCACCTGGTGGTTCTGTCTATGCCGGTCTCGGAATATATGACACAATGCAGTATATCTCCAGTGATGTGTCGACTATATGTACGGGTATGGCAGCGTCTATGGCTGCAGTCCTGCTTGTTGCCGGCGAGAAAGGTAAGCGTTTCGCGCTCCGTCATTCACGTGTGATGATTCATCAGCCTATGGGCGGTGCTCAAGGTCAGGCAAGTGATATTGAAATCACAGCTCGCGAGATAAAGAAATTGAAACATGAACTTTATACTATAATTTCGGATCATTCAGGACAGCCCTTTGACCGTGTGGAAAAAGATTCGGACAGAGACTACTGGATGACGGCTGAGGAAGCTAAAGATTACGGTATGATTGATCGTGTTCTTATAAAGGAAAAACAATAATGCCTGCTAAACCAAAGGAGCCTAAATGCAGTTATTGTGGACGCGGAGCCTCGCAAGTGCAGGCTCTCGTCCCCGCCCCCGATCAGAAATCATATATATGTACAGATTGCGTGAATGCAATTCACGAAATGATTGTGGAATATAATGGTGATACACTCGGGGAGAAGAAGCATTCTAAACATATCGGTAAAAATTTAGCCGAAGTTCCGAAGCCCGCAGCGATTAAGGCTTTCCTTGACCAGTATGTTATAGGTCAGGATGACGCAAAAAAATATCTGTCAGTTGCAGTTTATAACCATTATAAACGTCTTTTGCAACCCGACAATGATGATGTTGATATAGAAAAAAGTAATATCATTATGGTCGGACCGACCGGAACCGGAAAAACTCTGTTGGCTAAAACTATAGCGCGTCTGCTTGATGTCCCGTTCACCATTGTGGATGCAACTGTCTTAACTCAGGCGGGTTACGTAGGTGAGGATATAGAGAGTCTGCTGACTCGTCTTTTGCAGGCTGCCGATTATGATGTCGAGCGCGCTCAGCGCGGCATAGTCTTTATAGACGAGATTGATAAGATTGCCCGAAAAGGGGATAATCCTTCGATTACTCGTGATGTCTCCGGCGAAGGTGTCCAGCAAGGCTTGTTGAAGCTGCTTGAAGGTTCGATTGTCAATGTTCCTCCTCAAGGCGGTCGTAAACATCCTGAACAGAGGATGATTCCTGTAGATACGAAGAATATCCTTTTCATATGCGGCGGAGCGTTCGATGGTATAGAGCAGAAAATTGCACACCGCATGAATACACATGTAGTCGGCTATTCCACGGATGCTAAGCATAAAAGAATTGATAAGAAAGATTTCATGCGCTATGTCGCACCTCAGGACTTGAAATCTTTTGGTCTGATTCCAGAGATAATAGGTCGTCTTCCGATTCTGACTCATCTCGAACCTCTTGACCGTGACGCATTAAGAAAAGTTCTGACAGAGCCTAAAAACGCTATTACACGCCAATATAAGAAACTGTTTGAAATGGATGGCATCAAACTCGATTTTGAAGAAGATGCACTCGATTACATTGTTGATAAGGCAATTGAATATAAATTAGGCGCGCGAGGACTCAGGTCGATTGTCGAATCGATTATGGTTGACGCAATGTATGAACTTCCTTCCAAGAATGTAAAGGATTTTACTGTTACGCGAGAATACGCGGCAAAGAAGATAGAAGAAGCTCACTTTGAAGCAATGGTTAAATAACATATATTAAGCTACCTTATTCTTCCGGCTATGTACTCCCGAAAAATCCTCACTGACGCATTAAAAGAGCACTTTGGATTTGATAAATTCAAAGGCAATCAGGAGGCTATTATTTCAAATTTGCTTGATGGGCATGATACGTTTGTATTGATGCCTACAGGGGGAGGAAAGTCATTATGCTATCAATTGCCGGCTTTATTGTCAGACGGTACGGCTATTGTCGTTTCACCGTTGATAGCGTTAATGAAGAATCAGGTTGATGCAATGCGTAATTTTAGCGAAAACGATAATATCGCTCATTTTCTCAATTCGTCTCTTACACGTACTGCAATCGACGGTGTTAAACATGATATAGTTTCCGGAAAAACCAAGTTGCTTTATGTAGCGCCGGAATCGTTGACGAAAGAAGAGAATATCGACTTTTTGCGTAGTGTGAAAATATCTTTCTATGCGATAGATGAAGCACATTGCATCTCCGAGTGGGGGCATGATTTTCGACCGGAATATCGCCGTATACGTCCGATTATTAATGAAATCGGGGTACGTCCTGTTATTGCACTTACGGCAACAGCGACTCCGAAGGTTCAGCATGATATTCAGAAGAATCTCGGAATGACTGATGTCGCGGTCTTCAAGTCTTCATTTAACCGTCATAATCTTTTTTATGAAGTTCGGCCTAAAACGAAGAATACTGACCATGATATAATAAAGTTTGTAAAGCAGCAAGGAAGCAAGTCAGGCATTATTTATTGTCTGAGCAGGCGTAAAGTGGAAGAACTTGCAGAGTTGCTTGTTATAAACAATATCAGGGCATTGCCCTATCATGCTGGTTTGGATGGTGCAACCCGCTCGGCTAATCAGGATGCGTTTCTTCTTGAGACTGTTGATGTGATTGTCGCTACAATTGCGTTTGGTATGGGAATTGATAAGCCCGATGTACGTTTTGTGATTCATTACGACATGCCAAAGTCGCTTGAGGGTTATTATCAAGAGACAGGACGTGCCGGGCGAGATGGTGGAGAAGGCTATTGTCTTGCCTTTTATTCTTACAAGGATCTT
>CAMWNF010000113.1 GCA_947175535.1 uncultured Bacteroidales bacterium | reverse complement strand
CATTTTGTGCTTCTTTTTCACCGACAATCAGTAAATAAGGTATTCTTTTGAGCTCGTTGTCGCGAATCTTGCGACCGATTTTCTCATTTCTATCATCTACAATTGCCCGGATATCCGACTGACCTAACTGTTTCGCAACCTCATATGCGTAGTCGTTGAACTTCTCGCTGATTGGCAACACCACAACCTGGTCAGGCGCAAGCCATAACGGGAAACGACCTGCAGTATGCTCAAGAAGGACTGCAACGAAGCGTTCGAGAGAGCCGAAAGGTGCACGGTGTATCATCACCGGACGATGTTTCTGATTATCGGCACCTGTGTACTCAAGCTGGAAGCGTTCGGGAAGATTATAATCGACCTGAATAGTTCCAAGCTGCCAGCGACGACCAAGCGCATCCTTGACCATAAAGTCGAGTTTAGGACCATAGAAAGCGGCTTCGCCGAGTTCTTTACGTGCATTCAGTCCTTTTTCTTCACATGCTTCAATGATTGCCTGTTCAGCGAGATGCCAATTTTCATCGCTTCCGATGTACTTTTCTTTATTTTTCGGGTCACGCAGAGAAATCTGAGCTTCGAAATTTTCAAATTTCAGAGCCTTAAAGATGTAGAAGATAATATCCATAACTTTAAGGAACTCATCCTTAATCTGCTCGGGAGCACAGAAGATATGGGCATCGTCCTGCGTAAAACCACGCACTCGGGTAAGACCATGAAGTTCACCACTCTGTTCATAGCGATAAACAGTGCCAAATTCTGCAAGACGCAAAGGCAGTTCGCGATAAGAACGGGGATATGCGCGGAAAATCTCACAATGGTGAGGACAGTTCATTGGTTTAAGCAGGTATTCCTCTCCTTCCTCCGGAGTGTGTATAGGCTGGAAGGAATCTTTGCCGTATTTAGCATAGTGACCTGAAGTCACATAGAGCATCTTGTTACCGATATGCGGAGTTATTACCTGAAGATAGCCATATTGCTTCTGTATTTTGCGAAGGAATTGCTCAAGACGGTCACGGAGAGCTGCGCCTTTAGGCAACCACAAAGGTAAGCCGGCTCCCACATTCTGTGAGAACGCAAAGAGTTCCATTTCCTTACCGAGTTTACGATGGTCGCGTTTCTTAGCCTCTTCAAGCAACTCAAGGTATTCGTCAAGCATTTTCTTTTTAGGAAAAGAAATACCATATACACGTACCAGCTGATTACGCTTCTCATCGCCGCGCCAATATGCACCTGCGAGAGAGGTTATCTTCACAGCTTTAATAGGCGCTGTAGTCGGAATGTGCGGACCACGGCAAAGGTCTGTGAAATTACCTTGAGTATATGTGGTGATATGTCCGTCTTCGAGTTCAGAGATAAGCTCGCACTTATATTCTTCACCTCTATCACCGAACATTTTCAATGCGTCAGCTTTTGATATGTCGCGACGAACAATCTCGCTTTTCTTCTGAGCGAGTTCTATCATTTTTTTCTCGATTTTAGTGAAATCATCTGCTGTAAGCTGATGTTCACCCGGGTCGATATCATAATAGAATCCATTTTCGATAGCCGGACCGATGCCGAATTTCACGCCGGGATAAAGTTCCTGAAGAGCTTCAGCCAAAAGGTGTGCAGAGCTATGCCAGAACGCATGCTTCCCTTCCGGATCTTCCCATTTGAATAATTTTATCTCAGCGTCTTTATCAATAGGTCGAGTGAGATCCCACTCTTCTTCATTGACAGATGCTGCCAAAACGTCCTGAGCCAAACGAGGGCTGATGGATTCTGCAATCTGAAGAGGTGTAATTCCTGCTTCAAACTGCTTTACGCTTTTATCAGGGAAAGTAATATTAATCATTTGAGTATCACATTAAAAAACAATCGACAAAACATTAAGAATGTATTATCGACTACAAGTCAGGCGCAAAGATACGAAAAAATACTGAAAACAAGCGCGTATCAGCCTATAAATATTTGTAATAAACACAATAAACGAATAATTTCCGAACAGAACGGCAATATTAATCGGCAATCATTCTGAAAAACTCTTCGCGCAAGGAGGGTTTATCTGCAAAATCACCGATATAATCTATTGTGGTTGTTGAGGAATCCTGCTTCTCAACTCCTCGCATTTTCATGCACAGATGCTGTGCTGTGCAGACGACCATCACCCCTTTAGCCCCAACAATGCGTTGTAGCTCTCGGCATAATTGCGATGTGAGACGTTCCTGCACCTGCAAACGACGAGCGAACAGATTAACCAGACGCGCCACTTTGCTAAGTCCGACAATTTTACCATCCGGAATATATCCCACGGATATCTTTCCGAAGAAAGGCAATATATGATGCTCGCACATCGAATAGAACTCGATATCCTTGACAACAACAATCTGAGAGCCTTCATGATTAAAAAGCGCCTCACCCACAATTTCTTCCGGGTTATTACGATAGCCTGACGTCAGATGATAAAGGGCTTTTGCTGCACGCTGAGGAGTTTTGACAAGTCCCTCTCGGGTGCAATCCTCACCCATAAGTCTGATTATTTCTTCAATGTGAGAAGCTATCTGATTGATTTTATTATTTTCTTCGGAAGATATCATCTGACACGAAAGTTATTAGTGATTGATACGGTCACGGACTATTCGTAAAGACTTCGCCATCGCAGGAAAAGCATGACGTATTTCAGCCATTGCAGCTTCCGCTTCACCCCTATTTTTGAAATCGCCGACTTTCACTCGCCAATATGGAGAATTGAAGGTGACATACACAGGGTATTCCGGAAAGCGAGTTTCAATCTGTTGTTTCCTTACCTGAGCGTCGTGCTTGGCAGAGCGAACATTATTATCATCAAACACTTGCACGCGATAACCCGCACGTACTTTGGGAGTAGAATTATCTATAGTCGCGTCCGCTTCAGAAACAGCTGAATGTGTAAACGTCAGACGGTCATTAAGTGCCTGCGGTTGTGAAACCGTAATTGAGCCGGAGGTATTAAGAGCATCGGCAATAGTCGGTTGTCCGGCAAAGGACACTCCACCACCGCTACATAATAAAACAACTGATAGCAACAGAGCCGAACTCTTCATAAACAACTTGATTTAATATCGTGGGCACAAAGATACGAAAAAAATCTTTGTGCCCGCGAATAACAATGTTAATGAATCAAAGACGCATACGCGCCTATTATGATTATATTATCAATTGAATGCTTCAACAATGCCCATGAAATCGGCACATTTGAGCGAAGCACCACCAATGAGACCGCCGTCAACATCAGGTTTAGCAAAGAGTTCCTTCGCATTCGAAGGCTTGCAGCTACCACCATAGAGAATTGAGGTGTTATCAGCAACTTCCTTGCCATATTTTTCAGCTATGACACCTCGGATGAATGCGTGCATGTCCTCAGCCTGATCTGCAGTGGCAGTCTTACCTGTACCGATAGCCCAAACGGGTTCGTAAGCAAGGATTATTTTACCGAAGTCTTCTGCTGAAAGATGGAAGAGGGCGTCAACAATCTGTTTTTTAACAACGTCGAAATATGTGCCGTTTTCACGTTCTTCGAGAACCTCACCAATACAGAAGATGGGAGTAAGATTGCTTTCAAATGCGAGTGCAACTTTCTCACGAAGAGTTTCTGAAGTTTCACCATAATACTGGCGGCGTTCGGAGTGACCGAGGATAACATAAGTCGCACCGGTTGAAGCTACCATCGGAGCTGAAACTTCGCCGGTATATGCACCTGATTTATGGTCTGCACAATTCTCTGCACCAAGACCGAGAACGTTCTGGTCTATTTTAGCGCTGATAGTGGCAAGATGGGTAAAAGGTACACAGATTACAACATCGCAGTTGTGTTTTGTTTCCTTCACAGCAGCGTTAACTTCTTCGGCAAGAGCCACACCTTCCTGAAGAGTGGTATTCATTTTCCAGTTGCCTGCAACAATGTTCTTTCTCATTATATAAATATTTAGTTATGTTTAATAAAATATGCTGTTTCTGAAATTAGATTACAAAGTTACAAATTTTTCGCCGAATCACTACTGAAATATCTACCTAAGATTTTACCGGGATAATTCAGACTGAAAATAATCAGCAACCATGCGAAAAATACAATCATAATCACATAATTAAATCTTTCGAGATTTAAATCCAAATCATCGTTAAGCAAGTCAATGTCCTTATGAGCAGCAGCCTTGATAGCATCATGACTCACAGACGCCAAATTACGTTTCCATATGATTTTACCGTCACGCAGATATATCAGTCCGGCATCACCTCTGACAAGCTCTTTAAGTGAGGTATCCTCAGCCGAATAAGCCATATATTCCGGTAATGCCAACTGTTGCCATGCCTCCAAATCATCGCCTTCAGCGGCAACAAGAGCAAACATCTCACCATTACGAGCAGACATATATCTGTATAACTCATTAGCGAGACGTGCACGAGTCAAATAACGTATTCCCGGATCTATGACAACGACAATCAACTGCTCTCCCATCCCATTGAAAATCATATCTGTAACATCTTCATCTCCATCAAAGACCGTGAGTCGATTATCTTTGGCGTTATTACTAAATTCAGCTCGTACAAACGTCCATGTTGAGTCAGGTAATTGGTCAACAGAGAACGATTGCTCCTCGCCGTTCTTTTTATATATGAATACTCCTTCGTCATCTTCATCACTATGTTCTGAAGATGTAAACACAAGTTTTGAATCAACAGGATATGGTCTGAAATCCATCAATGGCTGATAACGGCAACCCACAAAATTCAAAACTCCAGAATAGGCTATCGCACCAAATATTACAAGCCATTGGATAGACTGTGTGTAAATTCCAGTTACTGCATCATTACGCAACAATAGCACAATAATGAAACCAGTCAATATAATGTTCTTTATAAGTGTAGCGACATTTGAGATTATTATAAAATCTCCAAAACAACCACAATCTGATACAGGGTCAGCTACGGCAATATAGGCAGTCAACGGTAACAGAACAACCATAAATGCAGCGGCAAGCCACGCAGATACCCGCCGCATAATGCCGAAAGTCAGCATTATACCGATAACGAACTCCGTTATAGAAATGGCAATAGCCAATGCCAACGTCAGTTCACGCGGCACTACGACATCCCAGACATTGAAATATTCTTCAATCTTATAAATAAAACCCCATGGATCAACGGACTTAGCCCATCCAGACACAATAAATGTCAATCCCACTATCAGGCGGGAGAGCCAGACCAAAATTTTAACCGCATCTAATTTACGCTTCTCCATGCGTCAGTTTAATTATTCCGAAAACGGCATAATTGACCATATCCATATAATTGGCATCAATTCCTTCGGAAATGCATGTAGCTCCGCAATGGTCTTCAATTTCTTTAGTTCGCTGAATTTTAGTAAGGATAAGGTCGGTATATGAAAGGACACGCATCATTCGCCATGCTTCATCGTAATCGTGATTTTTAGCAATCATAAGGGTTCTGATGCGTGAAACGACCTCATCATACCATGCAAGAGCAGTTACTGGGTCAATATCTTTTGAATCTGCAAAACCGTGTTCAAGCTGAATAATGCCAATTACACCATAATTAACAATACCGATGAACTCAGGTAAAATACCTTCACCCACAGCTGAATGACCTTTCAATTCAAGAGAGCGTATGCGTTTCGCTTTGATGAACAGCTGATCAGTCAACGCCGCCGGACGCATTATGCGCCATGAAGCGCCATAATCAGATAATTTTTTTTCAAATATATCGCGGCACATTGCCAATGCCTCATCGAACTGTCGGTTAGTATTACTCATAATAATTTTAATTATTAACTAATTGTTCTGTTCTAAATCCATTACTGCCAGTTCCCAAATGCTCATTGCGTTCTCAAGGTCTTTTTGAGCCTGGGCATGACGAATGAACACATCTTCCGAGCACTCGCCTGCAGCAATCTCCGCCTCAATCGCAGCAACCGCTTCTTCCAGTTTAGAGACTTCTCCTTCGGCATCCTCAACCTTCTTCCGCAAACGTTTAATAGTTTTCTCACGTTCACGTTGTTCGGCATAGCTGAGTTTTGGTTTATCCGAGCTGGATTGAGACTGCGCCTTCAGCTCTGATGCAGGTTGAGTCTTAGCCAATTTTGACTCAGAAGATTGACCTGTAGGACTCTTCGACAATTCAAGTTCAGCCAATGAATCAATCCTCTTCTTTTCAAGAAACTCATATATGCCGCCGAGACATTCACGGACCTTACCTCCTCCGAATTCATAGACTTTCTCGACAAGCCCATCGAGAAATTCACGGTCGTGGCTGACCACTATGACCGTTCCGTTGAAATCCTTTATTGCTTGTTTAAGAATGTCTTTAGTACGCATGTCAAGATGGTTGGTAGGCTCGTCAAGGATCAACAGATTGACCGGTTCAAGCAAGAGCCGTATCATAGCAAGACGTGTTTTTTCACCTCCTGATAAGACCTTGACTTTTTTATCGGATGCTTCACCGCCAAACATGAATGCTCCGAGAATATCTCGGATTTTAGTTCGGATATCTCCGACAGCGACACGATCAATCGTATCAAAAACAGTAATACTTTCATCAAGTAACTGGGCTTTATTCTGAGCAAAATAACCGATTTTGACATTATGACCGATTTTGAGACTACCGGTAAAAGGGATTTCACCGAAAATACATTTCACCAATGTTGATTTTCCCTCTCCGTTTTTTCCGACAAAAGCCACTTTCTCGCCACGTTTTATTGTAAAGGTCGCATGGTCAAATACCTGATGGTCACCATAAGCCTTGCCAACATTATCAGCGATGAT
>CAMWNF010000112.1 GCA_947175535.1 uncultured Bacteroidales bacterium | reverse complement strand
AGGTCATGCCGCCGCAGAGAATGAGGTTGTCAACCTTGTCCATGAGGTTTTCGATAATACCGATTTTGGTAGATACCTTCGAACCACCCATGATTGCGGTGAATGGACGTTTGATATTGCTGAGGATGTTGTCTACAGCCTTAACTTCTTTCTCCATAAGATAGCCGAGCATCTTGTGGTCGTCATCGAAGTAATCGGCGACAACAGCTGTCGATGCGTGACGGCGGTGTGCTGTCCCGAAAGCGTCGTTTACATAAACGTCAGCATAGCTTGCAAGTTTTTTTGCAAATTCTTTCTGACGTTCTTTCATTTCCTTCTTGGCTGCATCGTAAGCAGGATCTTCTTTGTCAATGCCTACGGGCTTGCCTTCTTCTTCAGGGTGGAAGCGGAGGTTTTCGAGCAGAAGAACCTGACCGGGCTTAAGAGCTTCGGCTGCTGCTGTTGCATCAGCTGCGTCAGCTGCAAATTCAACTTCTGTGCCGAGTGCTTTGGCTACAGCATCCTTAATCTGAGCAAGTGACATTTTGGGATTAACCTTGCCTTTGGGTTTACCCATGTGCGACATGATTATCAGCGCGCCACCGTCGCTGAGAATTTTTTTGAGTGTAGGGAGTGCACCGCGGATACGGGTATCGTCGGTGATGTTGCCGTTTTCATCCAGAGGCACATTGAAGTCAACGCGCACGATTGCCTTCTTGCCTGCGAAGTTAAAATTGTCGATTGTCATTTCGTTGTGTAAATTAGAGAGTTATGTTAATTAGTTATTTGCCTTTTGATATGCAAAGATAATCAATAAATGTGATACATCCGCGCCTTGACCATTAAATGATGTTATGCTGGGTCAACAATTCTTTCATTTGTTCCGCGAGTTTAGCAGCTTCGCGTCCTGCAGCCTCGGCAAAATCCTCACCTTTTGATGCATATATTATACCGCGTGAACTGTTGACAATCAGACCGCATTCATCGATTATGCCATATTTAACCACTTCTTCGAGACTGCCGCCCTGCGCGCCTACGCCCGGCACGAGAAGGAAACTCCTCGGAGCGACTTTACGGATATCCGTGAACATTTCGCCGCGTGTAGCTCCCACGACATACATCATATTCACAGGCGAACCCCAGTGACTTGATTTCTTTATCACGTCTTCAAACACTCTGTGACCGTGCTTGTCCTCTATCATCTGGAAGTCCTTGCTACCCGGATTTGAAGTCAATGCAAGCAGGATAACCCATTTGCCATCATAACCGAGAAAAGGTGTAACACTGTCTTCGCCCATGTAGGGAGCTACAGTCAAAGCGTCTACATCAAGATGCTCGAAGAAACTGCGGGCATACAAACCTGCCGTGTTGCCGATATCACCTCGTTTGGCATCTGCGATGATAAATTGGTCAGGATAGTTTTCACGCAGATATTTAACGGTTTTTTCCAGCGAAATCCATCCTGCCGCGCCCGCGCTTTCATAGAAAGCCAGATTAGGCTTATATGCGATAGCATAAGGTGCTGTCGCGTCTATAATAGCTTTATTGAACGCGAAGATTGGGTCTTCCTCTTTAAGGAGATGTTCGGGTATTTTTTTCAGGTCAGTGTCGAGGCCGACACACAGAAAACTGCCTTTGCGGCAAATATTCTCAACAAGTTCTGTTCGTTTCATTTATTTCTATTTTGAATGTTATTTATCGCGTAAAAAGATATCCTCTGATGGTCATATTATTAATTTTGCCGTTTTCAGTAAATTCGTCATCGTTGATTGAATACTCTATTGAGCTGACGATATACAGGCTATCTGACTTCTGGTTGATGATGAATCTTAACGGTGCATTTATAGTATCCGGATTTAGAGCTCTGACACTATCCATATTCAGAGTGATTTTCAATTCATCTGAAAGTTGATAATCCAATAAGTGCTCGCTGTCCGCGCTCTGATTATATCTGTATCTGGAAAGATATTTGACATTCTTGTAGCCCTCAGGTATTTCTATAGCATCCTGAGACGCACAGAATTGTAATTCAGTCATGTTTACAGCTTCTACGACCATTTCGTTATCATCCTCAAACAACGGGTCATAACTATAATAACCTGTCGTAATATCAAAGTCTGCGATATCCTCTGTTAACGAATGGTCATCCTTCATGTCAAGATAACGCAGTTTTGACTTCACATCTGCCCATGAACTTTCGTCCATTTTTTCTTTTGCTTCTTCAAACTGCTTGTGGGTTAACGGTAACTGCGATTTATCGAAGCCGACATTTTCAAGAGCACTGATGACACTGTTTCGCATATGGTTATTGACCAACGACGTATAATTCGCTCCGGGAATGATTGATGTAATCAGGAAGACTATAGCAAATGATATCGCCACCGAATTTATATTTCTCGACCGCGTAATAAAAAGATATATCGCAGTAGCATATGCCCATATATTGAACGTCATGACATACAATCTGTCAACCGTGATGCCGTATTGTCCGACGCGTTCGCCGATAGCCACGCTCATCATTACTAAAAGTGGGAGTAGGACTGCCGGAAAAGATTTAAGTGCAATTCTGGTCAGCTTATCATCTTCATTGCTGTCAAGAGCTTTAAGAAGGAATAACAACAAATACACTACTGCCGTCAGTGCCGTCACCATGAAACATATTTCTCCTTTAGGTAACACTCCGACTGCAATAATTTTGATGCCGTAAACGTAGAGAATTAATGTATATATCGTCGTGAGAGGCAGCAATATATATCTGACAAGATTTGCAGTGAATTTTTTAGGCTGATACTCGGTAACCATCGCTTCTGTCTCATCGTAAGTCTTCACGCAGCCTACGAAAATCAGAATGCCTAATCCGGCAGAAAAGATTACAAGTGAACTTAGATAAATTTTGAAATTAATCCACCCGAATAACAATTCTATCGTACCATATATGATACCTAATGCGATTGCCATTACAGCGGCTGTCGCTCCGGCGACAATCAGATTTCCGAACTGTGAGAAACTGAACATCAGTCTGTGACGTCGTGAGGTCTCTTTAAGTGCCGGAACAAATATTATCGAAACCAACAACGCCGTTTCGATTGCCATACGGCCGACCCATACGCTGTTGCTAAAATTGTTGTAATTAAAGATAATGTTAATGAAATCGGCAACTAATAATATGTTGGCGACAATCTGGAGCTTTTTGTGCCATGATTGTTTTCGTGTTTGTTCACACCACAGGCTGACTGCAAACGTCAGTAGCATCCCGTTGACGGTCAGAAACCACAGTGCCGGCTGTAGATTTTGTATCAGTGTTGGGGCGTTATGAAAACATTCGTAGCACCAACTGTCCGTTACTCCCCATGTGATAAACCCCAAAAGGTAACATAAAGTTATCGGGAAGCGCTCTACACTGTTTATAAACGCATCAAACACGTAAGCAAATGATATTTTGCGCTGACGCGATTTCATCATTTTAGGGTCAAATTGGGGAGGAGTCGTTTCCATGATGGTTGGGTTTAATTATTAAAGTTCTGCAGCTTTGAGTTTCTCGGCGTTTTCGGCTATAATCAGATGGTCTATGACATCTTGAATATCACCGTCAACAAATGCCTGCAAATTATATATCGTGTAGTTTATGCGATGGTCAGTGATGCGACCCTGCGGATAGTTGTAGGTGCGTATTTTGGCAGAGCGGTCGCCCGTCGACACCATTGTCTTGCGTCGCGACGCTATATCATCGACATATTTCTGATGTTCTTTATCGTAGATGAACGTGCGCAGACGGCTCAACGCTCTTTCCTTGTTTTTAGGCTGGTCGCGAGTCTCCGTACATTCGATAAGGATTTCTTCGGTTTCTCCGGTGTTCGGATTTTTCCACATATAACGCAGACGCACACCCGATTCGACCTTATTCACATTCTGACCTCCTGCACCGCCGCTTCGGAATGTGTCCCATTTGATTTCACCTTCGTTTATCTCAACGTCAAACGGCTCCGCCTCAGGCAGTACGGCGACTGTTGCTGCCGAAGTATGGACACGTCCCTGAGTCTCGGTCGCCGGTACGCGTTGCACTCGATGCACACCGCTTTCATACTTCAGCGTGCCGTAAACTCCGTCACCCGTGACAGACAGAACTACTTCTTTGTAACCGCCGGCTGCGCCTTCGCTTGCCGATGTGATAGCGACGTTCCAACCCTTACTTTCACAGTATTTTATATACATTTTGCAAAGGTCTCCTGCAAAAATGGCGGCTTCGTCGCCTCCAGTGCCGCCGCGTATTTCGAGTATGGCGTTTTTACCGTCTTCAGGGTCGGCAGGAATCAGCAGCAGCTTAATCTCCTCTTCAAGAGCCGGTAATCGGTCTGTCGCGGAGTCGAGTTGTTCTTTCGCCATATCGCGCATCTCGGGGTCATTCTCTGAAGCGAGTATCTCATGCGCTTCATCGATATTTCCAAGCAATTCTCTATAGCTGCGCGTGGCGACGGTTAGTTTTTCAAGTTCCTTATATTCCTTTGTGAGACGCACATAGCGTTTCATATCTGCTATCACCGACGGGTCAGTGATTAATGTGCTTATTTCTTCAAAACGCGCTTCTATGCCGTCGAGACGCGCCAATAGAGATGTGTCCGCCATAATTGGGTCAATTTTTTGCGAAGTTACGAAAAATCGGCGAAACGAGAGCTCATTAAGCTGCCATTTCGCCGTATTCAAAGACCATTATTGATAGAAGGTTATTTATTTTACAGTCTTGCGCTTTGAGAACAATTCTTCTTCCGGGACTATATATATTTCCACCCGTCGGTTTTGGGCGCGGTTTTTGACCGAATCATTTCTTACCAAGGGTTCGTCGCGACCGATTCCGTAAGGCACGACCGACATACCCGCAAATTTATTTTCTGCTGAGAATAAATCGTCTATTGCGTTTGCTCTGTCTGCGGTCAGGTTATCTGTGTATTCAATTTCTCCCGTATCATCCGAATGAACCGCAATCAGAATCTTGTATTTTCCTATGCTTTCGGCAGGAAGTGTGAATTTCTTCAGAAGTTCTACGCCCCTTGTTGAAATCACACTTTCGTTTGCTCTGAATAGCTGCTCGCAAGGTATGGTCAGAAGCAGTACTTCACCGCGTCTTGTTCTTGTAGGACGAAATCCCTGACGTTCCAGATGTGATTTTATGCGGTCGATATTTTCTTTGACCATCGACTGACTCTTTGACGGCACAGCCGGTGTATTGATGTTCTGTTCAAGATTTAGGTCGAATGGGTCATATGAGTCAGAATCTGCCGCACTCATGCTGATACAAGCGGCAGACATTACGACCATTATTATTTTTCGGAGAAAAATCATTTAATTACAAATAGTTAGAGTAGGGAGTTTTCGTAGTCGATTTCAGCTCTGACGATTCTTTCTGCAAGTCCTTCATCCAGTCCCGGAAATTCCTCGGTTAAATACGCTGCGATATCTTCTGGATTCACCTCATCATCGTCGCTGTCTTCATCGAAGTCTACTTCCAGCTCGCCATTTTCGTCATAGTAATCAAAAATTGCATCGATGATGTTCAATATATCATCATCCGTGAGACCAACGCAGCTTGTCGCGGATTTTATGAAAGCGATGGCCTCCTTTTCGTCATAATTTTTCATAATTCGAATATTCCGGCAGGTAGGTTTAGTTTGATGCTCCTGTCCTCAGGATTGAAATCTTCAATCAGGTCGTCTGCTACAGGCACATATTTTGTTGAGCCGTCCTCAAGTTCGATTGTCAGCAGAGTGTTCGCTGTTGAATCATCATACCCGCTGATCTTTCCTACCGGTTTGTTGTCCATGTCGAGCAATGTGTAACCTACGAGGTCCGAGATATAGAAGCCTTCGTCCGTGTCTTCATCTCTACTATCCGCTACATCGCTTTTAAGAGCAAAAATATCCTTGCCGCACAGTTTGGCAGCCTCAGTTTCGTCTGTGACGCCGTCGATTGTCAGCAGAACTGCCTCGCTGCCGCGTGCACGGTAGGAGCTGATAAAGAAGGGCACATAAATTCCGTCGATGTCGAAGATAATACATTTCAACTCGTTCAGGTCGATATCTCTGTCGATAGTGGCTGAGATTTCGCCGTTGATACCATGAGGCTTTAATGTCTGACCTATGTCGGTTATCTCTTGCTCCCTTATCATTTTTTCTTTTTCTTTTTACCGGTGGGAGCCGGAGCGGCTTTGAACTCGTGGAGAGTTACTTTTTCAGGACTGAGGACAATTTTCCCGTTAGACAGATGGCGCAGGTCTTTGAATACCTTTTCATCATCGACACCGTCAGGATTCACTGAAAGCATAAGTTTTTTCATGTGGTTTGCAAGCAGCAACACCAATGCATCCCGTTCTTCGCCTTCAGGCATTTCTGCGGCAGCCAGAATTGACCTCTGCAATAGAAGTCCGTAGTGGCGGTGCTCCAGCGGTCCCTGGTCATAATTCAGCGGCTCTGGCTGATTGTCAAGCGAGTTACGGCTGACAAGTTCAAACGGCACGTCGACATCAAGAGCGAAATCGCTCATAATTGCCAGATGGTCCCATAGTTTCCGGCGGTATGCGTCTGCATTTCCCTGAATGGGAAACAACGATTCCATTGTTTTGACAATGGTGGCGGCGCAACGCGTGCGCTCATATCGGTCTTCGATTGTCAGACAGTGGTCGACCATGCGCTGGATGTTGCGACCGTATTCCGGTAAAACCAGTTTTTTCAGATGGGTAGTATATGTGAGCATATATCTTTATCTTTATTTATCAAGACCAAAGTTACTTCAAAAATCCCGAATAGCAAAATCCCTTCGGCTGTCTGATAAAAACTTGATGAAATAATTGCCGTGAACTGATAAAAATAATTATCTTTGCTCCATATAGATAACCGATATAATATTTGAATGATATGAAAAAGTGCCCTTATTGTCAGGAAATGATTCAGGACGATGCAATCAAATGCCGTTTTTGTGGTAGCATGCTTAACGGACAGCCTGCAACCCCTCCGCCGTATGGCTCTCAGAATGTAAACTATGGAGCTGAATATTATGCCCGTAATAATGCATTCGACAGTGACCCTGTTTCTGGTAAAAGCCGTGGCGTAGCAGCACTCCTTGCTATTTTCCTCGGTGGACTTGGTGTTCAGTATTTCTATCTTGGTAAGACTAAAGGCGGATTGCTGACGATTCTGTTGACAATCGT
>CAMWNF010000111.1 GCA_947175535.1 uncultured Bacteroidales bacterium | reverse complement strand
GAGATAACTATTGAATTTTCAATGAGTTATCTCGCTTTATCTGTGCCCAGAACAGAACCACTAAAACAGATTTCTATTGCTTTCTAATACTTTTATATATCACTTATTATTAGTGTATTACGAAAATATGGTTAAATTTTGGCATTCCTTGAATTACTCAAAATAGCGGAATTTTGCCTGTAAATTTGCCTGTAAAAATTATAATAACTACCTTTGTAGTCGATTACGGGTCGAACATTATGAGAATTTCAGCAGATTTGCCTGTAGAACTTGCAAAAGTTGCCTGTAATTTAAATTGGAAAACTTCTTTAATCTCCTTATTAGCAATGGCTTCATTTAGATTTGAACTTAACGGGCGCCCCACTAAAAACAAAACATACGTGGTATATCTTCGTGTAACAGTTGGTGGAAAACGTAAACTTATCAAGACTCCGGTAGAACTCGCCCGTCCTTCTGACTTCAACGCAAAATGTAAGGGCGAAAACTGGGTGCGTGGTGGCGTGCGTGATTCAAAGGCTCTCAACTCTCAACTTGCCGATATTCTTGCAAAGGCTAAGGACACATATAAGGAACTTGACAAGGAGGGTGAAGTTACGACTGTCGCGCTTGCCAAAGAAATGAACACCGAAACTGTCTCACCATCCTTTATGGCGTTTGCCAGGGAGAGGGCACAGATGATTTATGATAACGGAGGCTGGCGCAACTGGAGAAAATATTGTGGACTTATAAATAAACTGGATGCGTTCAGAAAGAAACGCCGGATGTCAGATATTACCGTTGCCGACCTTACTGTAGATCTTCTTACTCGTTTCGATAATTTCCTTCATAAATGGGAGAATGAGCGTGAGCCGGGAAAACTATTGCACCCGAACACTATCGAGGTTCAGTTCAATATACTTCGTACCCTTGTGCATCGTGCGATTGAGGTTGGAATAATGGAGGCGTCCAAAGACCCCTTCCTTGTGTTCAAATATAAGGGAGTCAAAACCACTAAGGAGAAACTTGATGATGACGAAATGGAGCGTATCATAAATCTGGAATTAGAGGAAGGTTCGTTGATATGGCATTGCAAGAATTACTTTCTTTTCAGCTACTATTGTGCCGGAATCCGTGCTGCTGACTTGATTCAGCTACGATGGGGAAATGTTACTGACTCCGGAAGATTGCACTATCAGATGGGGAAGAATCATAAAGACCGTGATCTTGTTCTCGTGGAACAAGCTATAGAAATTCTGCGCCACTATCATAAGGAGGACGCAAAAGCGACGGATTATATCTTCCCCCTCTTGTCGAATGAAGCCGAATATGCTGCATACGTAACCCAAGCAGATAAAGACCGGATGCGACCGGAACTGCGACATAAAATGTATCAAGACGTTTCATCAAAGAATGCCCTTATCAACAAGTATCTAAAGAAGATTGCAGAGCAAGCCGAGATTGAGAAACCCCTGTCAATGCATATTAGCCGACACTCCTTCGCTCATATCGCACAGGAGGCTGGAGCGGAATCATCGGCGATAAAAAACATCCTCGGTCATAGCAATCTTGCGACTACAGAGCGTTATATGGGTAGTTTCGACACCTCAAAAACCGATGAAACCCTCAGAAATGTATTTAATAAGAAACCATCCAAGCAGCATAAAGCTGAGGAATCCACAGCGACTAAGGAGGAACAAGCCATAGAACTCCTGAAAGGTATGACCCCGGCACAAATCATGGCTGTTATTTCGGCAATCAACAAATAATCAGTAAATTTGCATATGGAACAGAATAACAATATAACGAAGATATATGACCATGCCGCTGAAACCATCAAGAATGCTATTCTGAAAGGCCAATATGAAGCGGCAAAGGGTGTCAATCGTGTACAACTGATTACATATTTTGCCATTGGAAAATACGTATCTTTAAACACCAGAAACGGGGTGTGGGGAACTGGTGCATTGGAGGTTATCAGCGAAAGGCTTAGGAAGCTTCTACCTGGACTTAGAGGATACGGAAAGACACAGCTAAAAGAAATGCGATTGTTCTATGAAGGTTGGTCTTTCATAGACTCTAAATCGTCGGTTGCAACCGACGATTTAACCACCGACAATTCGTCGGTCATAACCGACGAATTGCAACGCATTATTAATGTGGAAGATATATTGAGTTTAATCAAAATTGAGACACCAGCAGCATTCCCAATGGAGGATTATCTTAAAACTCCATTCACTCATCATACCGTGTTGCTACGCAAATGCAAGAACGATGAGGAAAGGTACTATTATATGAGACGATGTGTTGAGGAACACATGTCCGTGCCACGCCTTGAACAAGTTATAATCGATGGTGAGTACAGTAAAGCAGGCAAAGCCCCCAATAACTTTATAGAGAGAATTGAGGATAAGAATATGGCTCGCAAGGCTGTGATGCAATTCAAGGATTCCTATTTGCTAGATTTCATAAATACCGAGGAGATAGGAGAAAGGGACTTACAGGATATAGACGAGCGAGTTGTTGAACAGCAGATTATTCATAATATTAAGAAATTTATAATGACATTTGGTAAGGATTTTGCTTTTGTCGGCAATCAGTACCATCTAGAAATATACTCAGAGGACTTCTTTCCTGATCTGTTATTCTTTAACAGGGAGCTGAATGCTCTGGTGGTAGTTGAATTGAAAACAGGGAAATTCAAAACCAGCTATCTTGCTCAACTGATGACCTATCTTCGTATTCTTGATGATAAGGTCAAAAAACCACATGAAAATCCGTCTATTGGAATTGTCCTATGCAAGGAGGCTAACAGAAGTTTTGTAGAATATGTAATGCAAGACTATGACAAGCCAATGGGAGTTGCTACATACACAACCTCTAAAGAAATGCCTGAAATGCTGAAAGACGCACTCCCAGATATGGATGAATTAAAGAAATTACTCTAATTATTAGTTCCGAGATAATCGATGTTTGATGTCATAGATAATTCCACAAATGTCATAGTAAAACGTTTTGTGTCATAGATAATGTCATAGAAAATGGCACCAATAAATCTGAGATTGGCACCGATAATGGCACCGATGGCACCAATAAATCTGAGATTGGCACCAATAGTGGCACCAATGGAACAATACCGGAACAATAAACGGAACGATGCGGAACAATAAGCGGAACAATCGGGAAAACTAAACACAAATAAGTCTTGTAGAATAACCCCATATTCCTTCATTTGAATTGACCCAAGCACTAAAGAACGTAATATGAGCGAGATTGCCAAACATACATATGCTGAAAGATGGATGAAGATTAATCATCTATTCCTAAATCATTTGCCACAATCGAACATTCCTGCTACTATTTCGCCGGAAGATACACGTGTGAGAATTAAGCCAGAAACTGAAAATAAGTTTGACAAGGCCATTGCCACTCTTCTTAATCCTGCAAGTGAAGAAACCGGTAATTTTGCTGAGGTAATAGCCGGATGGCAACTGGAACGATCGCAGATTCCATTTGGATATGATGAGATGTTGGCAAGTACAAACGCTGTCTCCAAAGATATGGATGATTTGGTCGCAGAATATCCGGAATTCTTCACAGGTTTTGATTCAGGATATTACGGATCTTATGAGCAATATTATCAGGAGGCAATGGCGATGCTTGATTTCTTTGCTTCGTTCGGAGATGAATATGATGAGGGTGAAAGCCCTATCACAATCAAATGGGGGCAGCGAAAGGTAACACTTCCAACCTCTTTGGGAAGACTAATATTCTCATCAGTGGTTAAGGGGTTCGACAAATGGCTATTGGACAATAAAATTTTGATCAATCCAAATTGGCTGTCAAATCCATTCCTCGCAAAAAGGGAATTGAAGGAATATGTTAAACAGACTTTTCCTGTCGATGATGCACATTTGAGAGGGTATGTTGCTGACTGGCTTGACAAACATGTTCCTCATATGGAGGAGATCCCTAAAGTTGACAGAGCTGAGTTTACGTTCCGATTTCTAGATATTCTCGGATATGACGAAGAAAGATTCGTAGATTCCCTTGATTTGGAGATCAAACACAATAGTAGAGGGAGTTCCGGTTATCATAGCATCAGACGCGAGATGAGCGAGAAAATTAAGACATTGATTAATTCGTATAATAATTGGAAATCAAAACGATAAGTCAATGATTACTATTGCGATAATTTTATGTAATTTTTCACAGTAATTATCGCATAAGATTATCAGCTAAGATAATTTTATGTGATAGTAAATTTTATCTATATCCTGACAATAAAGCATTTAGAGGATTTACCCTGAATTAATTTTGCATCGCATTCCTGAAGAGAACCAAGCTCGGGAGTGCGATGTGTTTTATGTTTAATCAAAAGAATTTGAATAACCCTCAGCCGACTGCCGCGACGATGGTGGTCATACCTCAGGAGGAGTGGCTGACCCTCCATGAAAAACTCGACCATCTGGCCGAACTCGTAACTAACCGTAATTCCGACGACCGCAATTCGGAGTGGATTGAATCGGACGTAGCACGTAAGATGCTCGGCATCTCACCGAAGACGTGGCAGAATTACCGCGACCAGCGCGTAATTCCATTCTCGCAGATCGGCCGCAAAATCTACGTCTGCCGGGCCGACCTCGAAGACTTCATGCGTTCCCACTACATCAAAGCCCGGAAGTGATGGCAACAGGCGTGAATCTCTACGAACTAATGCACGGGTTCTGGAAGGAGAACGATTATGAGCCGTTTCCGGCATCGGCAACCGCCCTGTTCTTTTTCCTTCTCGACCGGGCCAACAGCCGGCATTGGAATATGCCGATCAGATGTCCGACTACCCTTATCAGCCGTGCGCTTATGGTGTCTGAACAGACAGTCCTCAATTCCCGAATCGCTCTTTACAAGCGTGGAATCATCACCTTTACAAAGGGGCAAGGAAATACAGTAGCTCCCTCTTACTGCATCATAACTGACCCTAAAGACTGGGCGGTTCGCTTGGTGGATGGTTTGGGTGATGAGTTGACGGATTGTTTGGGAGACCATTTGGGTGATGATTTGGGGGACGGCTTGGACATATATAATAAGAAAGATAAAAAGATTAAAAATCAAATATCTTCTATAGATAGAGCGGAGGAGAAAAAATTTTTGAGTCTTTATGAACTCGAAAAACTACTTCTATCCGATAAGGAATGGCAAGCCGATCTCATTTCCCTCCTGTCAAAGGACACTCAACTAAACGCCGATACTCTTCAGCGACAAATCTCTTATTTCTTCCAAATACAAAAATGCAGCGGCACAGACCATAGGGAAGAAAAAGAGTGCCGCACACATTTCGTAAACTGGATAAAGAAACAACCTAATCAAACAAATATCACTCATAATGGAATTCATCAACAGCAATGGGAGCCGGATAAACGTAGAGGCTCTGGTGTCTCGGCTACTTCAGCGCGGGAGTATGATGGAGCGTTTTAAGCTCCCGATGACAAAGGAACAGGCATATCAACTTCTGCTTGCAGCCGTTAAAGGTGAAGTGGAGTACCGCGCCCGCAAATTTGAACTTACGGATGCGGTGAAATACTATGCCACCACGATAGCGGAAATGCTTACCGGGGATAGCTCAAAATTCGGTCTGTTGCTATGCGGAAACGTGGGCAACGGCAAGAGTACCTTCGTGAAGGCATTTCAGCAGTTACTCAACCAGCTCAATCTCCGATGTGAGGATAGCCGCGACAAATGGGAATTTCGGATAATGGATGCCCGTGCAATCAATCATCTCTGCAAATCGGATTTTCGGGAGTGGGAGGAACTTTGCAAAAAGAGAATGCTGGCGATAGATGACCTCGGCACCGAGCCACTGGAAATTCAGGACTACGGCAACATAATGTCCCCGATGGTTGACCTGCTGACCCGCCGGTATGACAAGCAACTCTTCACCATAATCACCACCAACCTGACTCCTCAGGAGATCCGCGTTAAGTATGGCGATCGGATAGCCGACCGCTTCAATGAAATGATGGTGAAGATAGTGTTTGAGAACCCGACCTACCGAACTCAGGACTCATAGCCGAGCAACCTCAGTTTCAATAAACCAGAATGCTATTGCCTTAAAACTTTGGTTTCCCAGTTCAGTAAACACGCTGACCCAATATGCAATTAACCAAAGATATGAATACCCCAATACCATAATACCTAAATATCTCGGTTGCATATTATCTCAGTTGCAAACACCTCGGTTATTGTAACCGAAGTATTAGGGTTGACGAAACCGAAGTAATAGTGTTCTGGGAATCGTGGTTTTTAGAATCTCAGTTTATGGGACTCGGAGATTCGGTACTATGTGAAATCAAGAACGGGCCCGCAAAATATCAGGAAAATAATGGAAATTTTCAGTCAAATTCCGGATGGGAGCCGGAAGAATTGTCTGCCGTGAAATTGGAGGTGAAGATTGGGTTGCAAGGTTGTGTTTTGAGTATCTCAAAACGCCTTGCAACGCCGCCTCCGGCAGCTTAAAACGTATGATGATATGGAAAAATCCACCAAGAATAAGGGAGGCCGACCGACGCTTCCCGAATACAAGAAAAAGACCTGCTCCGTTAAGGTGACGTTCAGTCCGGTCGATATGATATATCTCAAGTCTTGCGCCAGGGAGTGCGGACTGAACCGCGCAGAGTATGTCTACCGCGCAGCAATGAATCAGGAGACCACAACTCTGCTGACCCCGGAAGAACGAACCGCAGTTAATGAGCTACGGAATATCGGAAACAATCTTAATCAGATTACGAGAGCCATGCATCTCGGCGCAAAAGTCGAAAGCGATATTCAGGAAATCATAGCCTTTATAGTCGGCATTCTTAGGAAAGTGAGGTAGATGAACTGAGGTTCTTGGACTCTGAGTTATTAGGTATCTGGGTAATTAGGTAAATATGTAATTAGTACATTGGATAGATTAACCAATGTGCCAAGATATAAATATCTAAATTATCTAATAATCTAATATCTGAATTACATAATACTCAAATGCTCAAATACTCAAATGCTCACATTATCAAATTATCAAAGATCCAATTAGCACAATGATATAATTACTATGATAGCAAAGATAACAACCCGAACCGATTTCTCCGGCATCGTCAACTATGCGAACAACGTCAAGGAAAAATCAGCACGAATAATCGGTAACAATGGAGTGCTGCTAATCGACAACTCCACAATCGCCGACAGTTTTCAGGCGCAACTCCGCATACCGGATGCTAACGGCAAGCTGCATCATCTGAGCAAACCGGTGAAACATGTCTCAATAGCGTTCTCTCCGGAAGATGCACACCGCTTTCCCGACAGCGA
>CAMWNF010000110.1 GCA_947175535.1 uncultured Bacteroidales bacterium | reverse complement strand
TTACCGTGGTCATCGACCCATGATACGCGGAATGTGTATATGCGGTCGGGAATGCATAAGCGTTCAAGTAGGTTGTAACGTTCGAATGTCGGGCAGGCGTCATAGACATCAGCTATAGATGTCACGACTTCTTCTACTGCCTGTATGTACTCCGGTTCATTGGGAAAACGCCCTTTCAAATCTTCAATAAATCCTTTTACGTTCATTTTTCTGGAATTGACCTTGTTGATAATTGATTGTTTATTGCAGTTATGTGTCAGAATGCTTCTGAAATATGTTATATTGCTGCAAAATTACACAATTATGCTCAATTTGTCAAATATTTTCCCGAAAAATGTCGCTTTTTGTTGCTGGGTGAATATTCCTCACGCGCTCAGCCCTTATAAACTAGCTCGATACGACCTATTTTGATGTCAGCGGCAAAAAGTAAAGGTAATTTTGTTGTGCTGTCGATTTGTGCCGTCACTGGATAATCGGTCATTACACCGTGATAGCTATATGTGAAAGTCATTTTATGGGTAGCGTAGCCGTTGAAATTGTCTTCACCTTCATAGACGACCGCTACTTGCTGGGTGTCGCCGTCAGGAAGAGTGACTGTCATTTCAAATGATTGACCCGGCTGCATGGCTGAATAGTCAAACTGTTGGAAGTAATAGAACAGTGCCAGCATGTCGGCTGAAATGGTTATTGCTTCCATGGTTTCGCTGCTCGCGTCAAGATAGCCTCCTCCGTTGATGTTTTTATAACCGTCGGGATTTGAAAAGTCTGTGGCAACCGAGCAATCCGAATCTGTATGTGGTTTTGCATACCATCCGTTTTCATATGTTACTGTTTCTTTGCTAAGACCTGCTCCGTCTGCGGGAGACATGGTGGCGCATATTGTGTCGCTGATGGCATATACGCGGCGACCTATCGGCACACTCTGTCCGTTCATCGTAGCCATGAAATTGTCACCGTCAAGCGAAACATTTATTTCAGCCTCTCCGGCATCGATTTTTATAAAACCGCAGTGATAGCGGGCCTCATAAGTGAGCTGACCATCGGGTAAGGTAACGGCGTTTGCGGCAAATGCCGTTACAGCCGATATTAAAGCTAAAGCAAAGTAAAGGCGTTTCATAATACAATATTTATATATAGAAAAACCATCATAAGCTATTAAAGTTTGAGGCAGGACATAAAAAAACGACATCTGAAAAATCTTTTTTGACCTTCAGATGTCGTGGTGTTATTTTTAGGACGGTTTAATATCAATCGTTTGTCAGGACATAGAATGCTCCGTCATAGTCAGGCTCGTGAGTGATTTCATCTACGAGGTCAGAATAAATCACATTGCGGTTTTCATCAATGATGATTACTGCGCGCGCAAGAAGTCCGGCAAGGGGTCCGTCGACCATAGTGAGTCCGTATTCTTTTCCAAAATCGGGTGAACGGAATGCCGATGTGGGCACAACACCGTCGATGCCTTCTGCCGTGCAGAAGCGCGTCATCGCGAAAGGAAGGTCCATCGAAACACACAGCACTACTGTGTTTTTAAATTTCGCTGCTTCCTGATTGAAACGACGAACGGATGCCGCGCACACCGCGGTGTCAAGGCTCGGAAAAACATTGAGGACGATTCGTTTGCCTTCGAAATCTTTGAATGAAAGTTCTTTCAGTTCTTTATTGACGAGTTTGAAATCAGGAGCTTTCTCACCTGCTACAGGAACATTGCCATATGTTTTCACGGCAGTTCCGTTGAAAAATATTGTTTCCATTTTATTAATAGCTTTATTCGTTATCTGGTTATTAATGCTGTTTTCTGTATAACAAAATCAGTGATATCATTGTTGAAGCCGACCATCAAATCTTTCACTGTCGCCGAGCGGTCACATATTATTATGACCGGAGTGTCTGTTACCCCGCAGTCACGAGCAAGCCCGCGCGCACTCATCAGCAGATGTTCTCCGGGGCGTATTTCTCCGACCGCGCTTTCGATAGCGTCATGATTATTGTTGACAAAAGCGAATATAAGGTCTGCCTGCATCGGTAGTGAATCTATAGCGGCGCGGAGAGCCTTGACCGTTTCTGCAGCCGACCCGACCTCTGAATTGAGTATAGCCACTACCGTAGGAACTGCAAAATGACCGTCTTTCGCGAGTGTATATCGTTCGCCTGTAGTTGTAGGCGCCGTGAATGCCGGCAAGCGTCTGCCGGGGAGGTTATCGAGTCTGAACGAACTTTCTCGATATTTTTCGAAGACCTCGGGATAGCGTTCGATAAGTTCCTCTTCCGATTGTGCGACAGTCAGAGGCATATCGTCGCTGTAATCATAAGTGACGGTTATCAGTTGCTCGCCGATTTGTCCTGGATTGCTGACAAATTCAGACCTGAATGGCAGGAAATCACGGTCGAAGAGATATAAGAACTCGAGTGCTTCGACCCCGCGGAAACTTCTTACGCCCTCTACGGCGATTAACCGCTGTCCCGAAATGATTGTGTCGGCATGCACTATATATTTATATGTGGAGTCATTCTGCATTGATGCGAAAGTCTGTCCGACATATTGAGGAAGCAAATCGCAGAATTGTGCCTGATTTTGAACTCCTCGGCTGAGGTCTCCGCCGGGCGCGAACACAATCGAGTCGGGATTGAAATGATACTCCTGAAGCCGATGGTCGCGATAGCGGTAATGATGTCCGGGGATATTGGCTGAAAACCCTTCGGAACTATTGCCGTCCTTCGTCAATGTCCATTCGAGCAGATAATCGGCTGCCGCGAGATTATTTTCTTCATTGGCGGATGATGCCATTCTGATATTGTAGACGACCGGAAACTCTGATGTCGGCAGCAAAACTTCGAATGTTGCCGAGGATGCATATTCCTGCATTTCTGACAGGAATGACGCCAGTTCATTCAGTCCGATGTTTCCTGATGCGGATGAACACAACGCTATAGTTGAAGCTGTGGCAAATGTGACGATTTTTTTCATGAGTGTAATGCTTTATACTATAAAATGCGTGACAATATATAAAAGTTTGGTTGACTGAAAAAATAATTGTGATATTATTCATATAAAATCACAGCCCGACCGAGTTTTATGACTGGTCGGGCTGTGATTAAATATTGTCAGCTTATGGCTGTTAGAACATATGGATTGCTACGTCTGTGAGCCATATCCAGAGAGGACAGAAACCGATGAACAGGATGACTGACAGAGTCAGTGACGATGTACCGGTCGCTACATAAGTGTTGTACTCGTCGGCGATGATGATACCTGAGAATGCCGGTGGCAGAGCTGCTGCGACTACAAGCATCTTGAGGTTGAGCGGGTCCATGTGGAAAAGAAGACCGAGGATAAGCACGACCGCAGGCATTAATATCATCTTCATAATCGAACCCAGCACTGCCTGCCAGTTGATTGTGAATTTGATAGCCGAGAGGGTAATACCGGCTGAGAACACTGCCATCGACGCATTTGCTTTTGCGATAAGGTCAAACGACGGGCTGAGTTCTTTCGGCCAGGGAATTCCTGCTACGACCCAGATGACGGCAAGGATAGGAGCCCATGCCACTGGCTGTTCGAGAGCGTGGATTACAGGTTTCCATGCGCTTTCCTTTTTGGTCGAGCCGGGATTCTGTTTTTCAAGCGAGGCGTTCATCAATGAAAGACCGACAGGAATACCGATTGCATTGACTACGATACCGACGATTGCAACTACAAGTGCTACAGAAGGCGATGTTCCGAATATAGGCTCAAGCACGGCGAACCCGAGGAAGCCGATTGTCGGTGAACCGCTGATAAGCGCGCTGACTGCCGCATCTGCGCCGGTGTTCTTCTTGAACATTCTGAACACGAAGTAGACCAGCATGAAGCACGCCATGATGCCTATTGCAGACACAAGTGTCAGACGGATGTCCTTGACAAGATCTTCGCGCGAAGCTTGCACGATTGACACGAACAAAGCTGCAGGTAACGCGAAGTCGAGCACGACCTTATTGAATTTTTTAGCGTCTTGACCTGAGAAGACACCTTTCTTTCCGGAAATGTAACCGGCGAGCATCACCACGATAATCGGGACGATGGCATATAGTATTACGTGAGATAGATTCATAACTTGTTATTTTTTATGATTGATACTTGATGCTGTGAGAGGATTAAGTCTTCCCGTCGATTAGACGGTATATTCAATAAGGGGAGTAGGGTTAAGATAACCGATGTGACCGCTTTCTTTACCTGCATCTGCAGCAAGCTGAACGTCGATAAGACAAGGTTTGCCTGATGCGATGGCTGCTTCAAGGGCTGTCTTGAGGTCGGCGATATTGTCGACGCGGTAGTTGTCTGCTCCGAAAGCTTCGCCAATCTTATTATACTGAGCGTTGATGTCAAGTGTGGTAGGAGCGGGTGCTTCACTGCCGGAAGGATTCTCACCGATACCGTTATAGATACCGCCGTTGTTGAATACAACTACTGTCACAGGCAATTTGTAGCGGCAGATTGTCGCGAAGTCCATGCCTGAGAAACCGAATGCCGAGTCACCTTCAACGGCTACGACCTTCTTGCCCGTTGCGACTGCTGCGCCGATGGCAGAGCCCATACCCATACCCATGATTGACCATGTCGCGCAGTCTACGCGGTGGCGGGGCAGGAACATATCGACTGAGTCACGTGTATCGTCAAGCGTATTGGCGCCCTCGTTGATGAGGATAACGTCAGGATTTGATTCCAAAATAGGTTTAACGACTGAAAGTGCGCTCCAGTGGTTCATCGGCGACAATTTGGCTGCGTCGGCGAGACGTGTCTGGAACTTGGCGTTCTTGACCTTTGATTCTGCCTGAAGTGAGGCGAGCCACTGCGGGTCACTCTGCATCGTCTTGCCTTTCATTGCTGCAAGTATCATATCGAGTGATTCACCCATATCACCGACTACAGGAGCTGCTATCGCTACATTGCGGTCGATTTCCTGAGGTTCGACTTCGAGCTGGATGAATTTCATTGCAGGATTCCATTTTCCTTTACCGAATTCGAGCATCCAGTTGATACGTGCGCCGATTACCATCACTACGTCTGCTTGTTCCATAATGGTCGAGCGGCAGCTGAGTGCGCTGTACTCGCCGTTGTCAGGCATAAGACCTTTGGCCATTGACATCGAGAGGTAAGGGATTTTATATGTTTCGATAAGTTCCTTGATTTTATCGTCGACTTGTGCATAAGCTGCACCCTTGCCGAGTAATATTGCAGGACGTTTTGCAGAGGTAAGAATTTCGACTGCGCGGTCGACTGCTGTCTGTGTCGGAGCGACGGGCGATGCTATGTCGACCGGACTGAAGTACAATTTCTCAGCTTCCGAAGCATCCATGATTTCTGCCAACGCAGGTGTTGTCATGTCGATATAAACGCCGCCTGGACGTCCGCTCACTGCGGCGCGGTAAGCTCTTGCCACTGCCGAAGGAATATCTTTGGCATGTGAGCAGCGGAATGCTGCCTTAACCAACGGTTTGGCTGTGTTGAACTGGTCGAGCTGTTCGTATGTTCCCATGTTCATGTCGACCATCGTCGGGTCTGATGCACCTGAAATCTGAATCATAGGATAACAGTTGATTGTCGCGTTCGCCGTAGCGGTCAATCCGTTGAGGAAACCGAGCGATGATACTGTCAGAAGCACACCCGGCTGTTTTGTCAGATAACCGTGTGTGGCTGCTGCCATACCAGCCTGCTGTTCGAAGCGGAAGCCGTAGTAGTTCATGCCGATTTTCTGCATCGCGTATGCGACTTCTGTGACAGGAATGCCGACAAGACCATACACGTCCATCAGTCCGAGACGTTTCAGTGATTCTGCGAGAATATACATGCCGGTGACCTGCTCGGGAAATTTCGGGGCGGCAGTTGTTGCGTTTGTATTTGTTGTGCTTGTAGTTGCCATAATATAATGAGTTTTACGGAGAGTTATGTTAAAATAATAAGGTGACTTGGGGAAATGAGCTTGTGGCTTTTCCTCAAGTCACCTCATAGTGATTTTTTATTTGGTCTGATTACATCGCACCGTTTGCGAGAGGTGCTGTCGTACCGTTCTTGGCGAATGATGCGATTTCATCATCGGTGTAACCGATTGATTTCAATACTTCTTCTGTATTGCCGCCTAACTCAGGTGCAGGACCGTAAGTAGGCTGGTAGTTAGACATTGTGAACGGGCAACCTACAGTCACGAATTCACCGATTTCGCCGCCCTGATTGATGCGGACGAGTGTATTGCCGTCATAAAGGCTTTCGTCCGACATGATTTCCTTGGTTGAAAGCACAGGACCTACAGGCACACCTGCCTTACCGAGGATTTCAGTAACTTCAAATTTGGTCTTGTCTGCTGTCCACTGACCGATACGCTGATAGATTTCCTGTTTATGTTTGTCACGCGCGTCGGCTGTGTTGAAGTCCGGGTTGGTGAGCCAGTCCTGGAAACCGACTGCATTACAGAATGCTTCGAAGTCCTTGGCACCGCGCTGAAGGATGACATATACATAGTTGTTGGCGTCGACTTCTGAGTCCATGTCGCCGGCAGGTTTACATTTGTAAGTCCAACCGAGCACGCCGCCACCTTCGATATTACCCGAACGGGGCACACAGTCACCGAACTTACCGTTAGGATACTGCGGGAACTGAGTAAGATAACCGATTTTATCCAGTGTCAACTGGTCACGTGTCTTGATACGGCAGAGGTTAAGACATGCGTTGTGCATTGACTGATAGACGTAAACGCCTTCGCCTGTCTTTTCACGCTGGCAGAGGGCTGCCAGAAGACCGATAAGAAGGTGCATACCCGTGTTTGAGTCGCCGAGTGCTGCGCCTGACTGAGTCGGTATGTTATAATCGCCTTCAAACCAGCCAGTGGTTGATGCTGCGGCTGCCGTCACCTGTGCGATAGGTTCGTATGCCTTAAGATTTGCATATTTTGACGATACAGGGAAACCCTTGATTGTTCCGTAGATACAACGAGGATTGAGAGCGTGGACTGCTTCCCATGAGAAACCGAGTTTGTCCATTGCTCCCGGGTGAAGGTTTTCTACAAAAATATCTGCCTCCTTGATAAGCTTCGTAAGGATTGCTTTACCATCAGGCGTTTTTGCATCAAGTGTAAGTGATTTCTTGTCTGAGTTAAGCTGGAGATAATAATAAGAGGGAAGATTGGGATTGAACTGAAGTTCTTTACGGGTTGCGTCACCGACGCCGGGACGTTCGATTTTGATTACATCGGCGCCAAGCCATGCAAGCATTTGTGTACATGAGGGACCTGACTGGACCTCGGTGAAATCAACTACTTTGATGCCCTGAAGAGGGGCAGTGTTTGTTGTAGACATAATTTTTTATTTT
>CAMWNF010000109.1 GCA_947175535.1 uncultured Bacteroidales bacterium | reverse complement strand
GGGAATTGGGTTTTAGTCGGCGGATTGGTTGACTTTCAGGGTGGTTATTTCGTTGCGGTCGGTGACGATGGAGATGACATCGGAGCGGGGAGTATCGGTGGTGTTTGGCTGCACGGTCACTTCTATGCGGTCGTTGATAAAGGGGTAAACGGAGCTTTTGGCAGCGGTGGAAAGCCAGTCGCCTGTGTACGCCATCTGGTAGAGGCTGTATTTCTGGCCTTTGAGCGAGACGGTCTGTGTGCCGCCGGCGGCAGGGAAATCGATGATGTCTTTCTCGAGTTCGACAGGGGTTTCGCCGCCTGAGAAGTTATCGAGGTACATCAGGCCGACGGCAAAAGGATAGCGGTATTCGTCGTAGCCAATCGATGCGACCAAGAAGCTGACGAAGCCTTCTTTGGGGTGGTAACCGACAAAGCCTAAGTCGACGTCGGGGCTTATCTGGTTCGCCCAGTTGGTGAGTGGAATGTAATCGACGTTTCCGATGCCTGGAACGCGGCCTACGGGGGCGAGCATCCAGCCGTTGTCGGATGTCAGGAAGCCATGTTCGTTGAAATATAGCCCTGACAACTGGCTGCCGGGGAGGTTTGAGTAAAGGGCGACGGACTTCACGCCTTCGGGAGCGGGTTTCTCTTCGACCTCACTGCCGTTGCCACCGGAGTTGACGTCGCCGTCGGGCATACATGAGGTAAAGGCTGATGCCATAGCCAGGCAAAGGACCATGCAGGCGCAGGATATCTTGTCGAAAAAATGTATTTTTTTCATTGCTGTGAATAATTAAGTAATGTGTAACAAAGGAAATACTCAATCATCGGTTGACGATTTGTTTATGCAAAGATAGTGAATTGTCGCGAATGGCGCAAGATGCGGCAATGGCTATCGCTGTTGATTCGAGGGTCGGTCGTGAACTTTTTTTATTAAAAAACGTTTACAGTAGTGATTAATGAGAAATCGCGACATTGACAATTTGTCAGTCATGTCATGTCAGACTGCCAAGCTTGACTTTGGCACGGTACTTGCAATATAGGATAATGAATGAATTACTAACATTAACAAATATATCATAAACACTGAAACAATTATGGAACTTAAACCACTGGCAGACCGTGTGCTCGTAAAACCCGCACCGGCAGAAGAAGTCACCGCCTCAGGCATCATCATTCCGGACTCGGCTAAGGAAAAGCCACTCAAAGGAACTGTCATCGCTGTCGGCAACGGCACGAAAGACGAAGAAATGGTGCTTAAAGCAGGTGATAATGTGCTTTACGGCAAATATGCCGGCACCGAAATCGACCTCGGCGACGGCGAAAAAGGTCTTATCATGCGTCAGAACGAAGTGCTCGCCGTAATCCTCTGATTGCAGTGTCACTTCTCTAATTAAGTCTATAAACATTATACCGTAGAATATTATGGCAAAAGAAATAAAATTCAATATCAAGGCTCGCGAAGAGCTCAAGAACGGCGTTGACGCTCTTGCGGACGCAGTGAAAGTCACCCTCGGCCCTAAAGGCCGCAACGTAATCATCGAAAAGAAATTCGGTGCACCTCATATCACAAAGGACGGTGTCAGCGTGGCTCGCGAAATCGAACTCGAAGACCCGTTCCAGAATATGGGCGCACAGCTCGTGAAGGAAGTCGCTTCCAAGACGGGTGACGACGCAGGTGACGGAACGACCACGGCAACCGTGCTCGCACAGTCAATCATCGCCGTAGGTCTCAAGAACGTTGCAGCAGGAGCAAATCCGATGGATCTCAAACGCGGTATCGACAAGGCTGTCGCAGCCGTTGTAGGTGAAATCCGCGAAATGGCACAGGAAGTGGGCGACGATTTCAAGAAAATCGAAGACGTGGCCCGCGTTTCTGCCAACAACGACGAGACTATCGGCCGTCTCATCGCCGAAGCGATGCAGAAAGTGAAGAAAGAAGGCGTAATCACGGTTGACGAGGCAAAAGGCACTGAAACGACAATCGATATCGTCGAAGGCATGCAGTTTGACCGCGGTTATATCTCGCCCTACTTCGTGACCAATCCCGAGAAGATGGAATGCGTGATGGACGCTCCCTATATCCTTCTCTACGATAAGAAAATCTCAAACCTCAAGGACCTTCTTCCCGTGCTCGAAGCATCGGCTCAGAGCGGACGTCCTCTGCTTATAATCGCTGAAGATGTCGACCAGGAAGCACTTGCAACCCTCGTCGTGAACCGTCTTCGCGGCTCGCTCAAAATCTGTGCGGTCAAAGCTCCCGGTTTCGGTGACCGTCGTAAAGAAATGCTCGAGGATATCGCCATCCTCACCGGCGGCACTGTCATCTCTGAAGAAAAAGGCATGCAGCTCAGCACCGCGACCATTCAGGACCTCGGCACAGCTGAAAAGGTCACTGTCAACAAAGAGACAACCACAATCGTCAACGGCGCAGGCAACAAAGACGCTATCGCAGCACGCGTCGCTCAGATTAAATCTCAGATTGAAAAGACCACAAGCGACTATGACCGCGAAAAACTTCAGGAACGTCTCGCCAAACTGGCAGGCGGCGTGGCAGTGCTCCATATCGGTGCACCGAGCGAAGTCGAGATGAAAGAGAAGAAAGACCGCGTCGACGACGCACTCAGCGCGACCCGCGCAGCGATTGCCGAAGGTATCGTGCCCGGCGGCGGCGTGGCTTACATACGCTGTCTCGACGGTCTCAAGAACCTCAAGGGTGACAATGACGACGAACAGACCGGTATCGCTATCGTTGAACGCGCTATCGAAGAACCTCTCCGCCAGATTGCAGCAAATGCAGGCGTAGAAGGTGCGGTAGTGGTTCAGAAAGTACGCGAAGGCAAAGACGATTTCGGTTACAACGCACGCACCGACAAATACGAGAACCTTCTCTCTGCCGGTGTAATCGACCCAGCCAAAGTGACACGCGTCGCTCTTGAAAACGCAGCTTCTATCGCCGGCATGTTCCTCACCACGGAATGTGTCATAGCTGACAAGAAAGAAGAAAATGCAGCTCCCGCAATGCCCGCAGGCGGCATGGGTGGAATGGGCGGCATGATGTAATGCGATAATTTCCCATTGTAAAATATAAATCGGAATACCCCCGACGGTCAACACCGCCGGGGGTATTTGCTTATACAAAAAACGGCAGTCGCACCGCAACTGCCGTCAAATCTTTTAAGAACGATTAATAAGGAACCTTGTCTTCTTTTTCAGCCCACTTGATGAAAGCTTTCTGAGCCGCCTCACGCATGAAATGCTCACACTCGATTGAGCGATGGGCGTAATCAAGGTCAAGCTGTTCGTAGATAAACTGGTCGTCGAAATCGATTACTTTCGCATCGGCTTTCGTGTTGCCGTAGCATAATCGCTTGATACCTGCCCAGTAGATGGCACTCAGACACATCGGACACGGCTCGCACGAGCTATATATCGTGCAGCCTTCGAGGCGATATGTCTTCAGTTTGTCGCAGGCATGGCGAATGGCTGACACCTCGGCGTGAGCCGTCGGGTCGTTATTGGCAACGACTCGATTTACGCCTGTGGCGATAATTTCTCCATCGCGGACAATGACAGCTCCGAACGGACCTCCGCCATTATCGACATTCTCAACCGAAAGGTCAATTGCCAGCTGCATGTATTTCGCGTCATCAGCATTATAGTCCTTAGCTTCGGCGAGACTTTTTCTTTTTGCTTTATCTTTCATACTTGAATTTTCATTACATTGATATATTGTTATAACAAGCTTGCAACCCGAAAAGACTGCAAAATTACCGATTTTTTTCAGTCAAGGTCATTTTATTTGGTAGGATGAGCTTTTTTCCGTTCCTTTGCCGACGAATAATCCAAATCAAGTTTTCACACTCACTCTATGGAAACCGAACTGATTCTCATCAATATCTCAGGCTTTGACCGTCCGGGCGTGACGTCGGCTCTGACCGACATTCTCGCACGATATGACGCACAGATTCTCGACATCGGTCAGGCTGACATACATCATACACTTTCGCTCGGCATTCTTTTCAAGACATCATCAAGCGTCTCGGGCGACCTGATGAAGGACCTGCTTTTCAAAGCCTACGAACTCAATGTCAAGATACGTTTCAACCCCATATCGGTCGAGGCCTACGACGAATGGGTCTCGCTGCAGGGCAAGGATCGCTGGATAATCACTATTCTCGGACGGCGTCTGAGCGCACGCCATATAGCTCTCGTCTCGAAAGAAATCGCCCGTCAGGGTCTGAACATCGACAGCATACGTCGTCTGACAGGCCGTATGCCTCTCGACGAAGACAAAGAACCGCTTTCGAAGCAATGTATAGAATTTTCCGTGCGCGGCAATCCCACTGATACCGCCGAGATGCAAAGCATCTTCATGGGTATATCGGCACGCGAAGGATTCGACATATCGCTTCAGGAAGACAACGTCTACCGCCGTTGCCGCCGTCTGGTCTGCTTCGACATGGACTCCACCTTGATAGAAACCGAAGTGATTGACGAACTCGCCGTGCGCGCCGGAGTCGGCGACAAAGTAAAGGCCATCACTGAGCGGGCGATGCGCGGAGAAATAGATTTCAGGGAGAGCTTCACCGAGCGTGTCGCTCTGCTGAAAGGACTCGACGAAAGCGTCATGCGCGAGATTGCCGAACATCTTCCGGTCACAGAAGGGGTCGCCAGGCTTATGCAGGTGCTTAAACGCACCGGTTACAAGACAGCCATTCTCTCGGGCGGATTCACCTACTTCGGCAACTATCTCAAACAGCTTTATGGCTTCGACTTCGTCTATGCCAACGAGCTTGAGATTGTCGACGGCAAACTGACCGGGCGATTTGTCGGAGACATCGTCGACGGCAAGCGCAAAGCCGAACTGCTCAGGATTATAGCACAGGTCGAAAACATCGACATCAAGCAGACCATCGCGGTCGGAGACGGTGCGAACGACCTCCCGATGCTTGCGACAGCCGGACTCGGCATTGCATTCCACGCCAAGCCGAAGGTCAAGCAGAACGCATCGCAGTCGCTCTCGTCAATAGGTCTTGACGGCGTCCTTTACTTCCTCGGATTCAAAGATTCTTTCATAACTGACAGCGCCGACAAAACCATTTGACGTTTTCGTGTGTTGTGAATATAACTTTCAACTATTTATTCACCACATTTAACAATCCCTAAGGGAAAATTCAGACATTGATGCGACGCTATCTGACACTTCTCATTCTCCTCCTCCCGCTAACCATCGTCAGGGCTTTGCCTGCCGACAGTGTGTCCCAACCCCATCAGTCAGTCGGACTGGTCCTCAGCGGCGGCGGTGCCAAAGGCATCGCCCACATAGGTGTGATAAAGGCACTTGAAGAGAACCACATACCGATTGATTACGTCACCGGAACATCGATGGGTTCAATCGTCGGAGGTCTTTACGCGTGCGGCTACACACCCGAAGAGATGCTCGACCTGATTCTGTCAGATGCATTCGGCTACTGGTCGACGGGTACGATGGACCCACGTCTGAGCTACTATCTCAACCGCGCCCGCCAGACTCCGGCAATGTTCACATTTCCGCTTTCCATAGGAAAATCAAAAGCATCCAACGTGCCGCAGAGTTTGATTTCACCGCTGCCGATGAACTTTGCGTTCATGGAGCTCTTTTCACCCTTCACAGCTCAAATCGGCGGCGATTTCAACCGACTTATGGTGCCTTACCGCTGCGTGGCGTCTGACGTAGCAGCGAAGCACAAGAAGGTGCTGTCGTCAGGTTCGATAGGCGACGCTATCCGCGCATCGATGAGCTTCCCTGCTGTATTTCAGCCCACTGAAGTCGACGGAGCGCTGCTATACGACGGAGGCATCTACGATAACTTCCCGGTCGATGTCATGCGCAGCGTCTTCGCGCCCTCGATAATGATAGGCGTCGACGTATCGACAGAGGAGACCGGTCCCCAGACATCGATTATCGACCAGCTCAGCAATCTGATTATCCAGAACAACGATTATAATCTGCCCGCCGACGAAGGCATAAAACTGCGCATCGACCTCAACGAATTCGGTCTGCTTGATTTTCCGAAAGCTAAGCGCATCTACCAGATAGGCTATGACCATGCGATGGCGATGATGGACTCGATAAAATCGCGTATATACACCCACAGCGACACCGTCGCATGCGAGCTCCGCCGAGATGTGTTCAAATCAAACACACCCTATCTCCGCTTCGGCGATGTGCATGTCACCGGTGCCACCAACCGCGAAGACGCCTTCATCGAATATCTGTTCCGCCGTCAGTTCAAACATGACACACTGACCGTCGAGGGCGCACGCCGAGCCTATTACACGGCTCTTTCGACCGACAAACTCACAGACCTGACCTTACAGGCACACTACAACGACACGACCGACCTCTTTGACCTCAATCTCAAGGCAACGGTAAAAAACAATTTCCGTGCAGCTTTCGGTGGCTATCTGACGTCATCCAACAACAGCTATCTTTTCCTGTCGGCAGGCTACTCGACGCTGAGCTTCAATTCCATCGCAGCCAATCTTAATGTATGGCTCGGTCAGAGCGATATGGCTGCCACAATCAACGGCGATATATATCTGCCCACTTCCCATCCCTCGCGACTTTCAGTTACAGGTGTCGCATCGCGACGTAAATTCTACGACGATGATTACATGTTCTATGAAACGCGTGTGCCTACATTTATAATTGGCAAACAATACTACGGCCGCATCAGCTGGGCGACGGAAGCCGGTTACCTCGGTAAATTCGATGTCGGCGTGGGCTACGGTCATCTCGACGACTCATATTACCGCGAATTCAGAAGCCGCGAATATGTTTTCGGCCGCTATCACTCAATACAGAACCTCGCGCAGGTCTACGCCACATACAGCTCAAGCACACTCGACGACATAAACTTTCCGACCACCGGCAACGACTATATGGCGTCAGTCAAAGCTTTCAGCGGAGACCACAAATTGCGCGACAGTGAGAAAACAACCGTCGACAGTTCATCACCCAAATGGATTCAGGCAGAACTCCGCACACGCAATTATCTTCCTATCGGACGGCATTGGTCGTTCGGCATCGAAGGCGATGTCATGCTGTCGACACGCAAGCTTTACAACAGCTACAACGCCTCTATAATCTCCGCTCCTAATTTCGCACCCACTCCGGCATCCAACAACACCTTCAACCCCGCTTTCCGCGCAAACAGTTTCATTGCCGCCGGAGTCGTACCCATCTATCGCTACAATGACAACCTCTCGGCGCGGCTTCTGTGCTCGGGCTTCATGCCGCTGCGCAAGATTCTTGAGTTGCCCGACGGAGCAGCCGCTTACGGTAAATGGTTCTCGCATCCCGAATTCTACGGTGAAGCCGACATAACCTACAAATTCCCCTTCGCCACCTTGTCGGCATACGCCAACTACTCATCATTCCCTGCCCACAACTGGAACGTCGGACTGTCGTTTGGCGTCTACCTCCACGCCCCCAATTTCTTGAGATAACAGCTCATCCACCGCGCACACCCAATGCCCCCAAACCAATAGTCCGGGAAATTCAC
>CAMWNF010000108.1 GCA_947175535.1 uncultured Bacteroidales bacterium | reverse complement strand
GGTTCGAGGTCAAACCTCACTTGATAGTAATCGTTCATCGTCATTAAATCTTTCCGTTGCAAAGATAACATTAATTCCTCATATAACAGTTGACGCTTCGAAGTCTTTAACTGTGTCCGGATATTCCCGGAGGAAAATTTCTTTATTTTATTTTGAAAAGCGAGGTGAAAGATATAAATTTGCGTTAACAAAATTGTTAGTCAATATTGATAAATATATTTGTTTATGAATTCTGAAGATAAGATACATCAAGAACTTGATACTGAAGCAAAGATACTTCTTGCGGCAGAGAAAGAGTTTATGCTCAAAGGTTTTGCCGGTGCAAGGACTACTTCTATCGCCGAAGCGGCAGGAGTGACACATGCAATGTTTCACTATTATTTCCGCACTAAGGAGAAGCTTTTCGATAGAATAATTACCGAAAAGATAGAACTGCTGAAAGATGCTTTAATGAAGCCTGTTGCCGATATGGACCTAACACTTGACGAAATGATTAGAAATATAATCGAAGGTCATCTTGACTTCATTGCTGCAAATCCCGACTTACCGCGGTTTATTATAGGAGAATTGTCGGGAAACTCAGAACGATTTGCTCTTTTTCTGGATAAAATAAGTACTTATGCTCAGATAATGATTTCACGTATGCAGGAAAAAATTGACTCGGCTGTCGCGGAAGGATTATGTTGTCATATCGATGCCCGGACGTTGATGATGGATATCGCTTCGCTCAATATATTCCCATATCTGGCAGCTCCGATTGTCAATGCAGCTCTGGATAACTATATGGCTGATGCCGATACTTTTCTTGAGCAGCGGAAAAAAGACAATTATGCTACAATCATGCGAAAGCTCAAGCCATGACATTATGAAAAAGTCAATAATCCCCATTCTTTTATGTTTAATCCCGGCGTTAGGACTTCATGCAGAACTTACGATAGAAGAATGTGTAAGTAAAGCAGAGGCTCATTATCCGAGTGTAAGAAAATATGATTTACTTGCGGCAACCAAAGATATTGACCTCTCGGATATCAACCGAAGCTGGCTGCCCCGGATAGCAGCCTATGGTCAACTGACAGGGCAAAACGTTGTGCCCTCGTTTCCGGAGTCACTGACAGGAGTCCTTGAACAGATGGGGCAGGAAATGAAAGGACTCGGAACGGTTCAATATAAGATTGGAGTGGATATTTCGCAGTCGATATGGGACGGAGGAGCGGCAGCTGCAGGTCGCAATCTTGTGCGTTCGCAGGATGATATGCGTCGTGCAGCTCTTGATGTGGAACTTTATGCTGTTCGACAGCGGGTTGAAAATATCTATTTCGCCTTGTTGCTTATTGAAGAGCAGATTGCTCAGAACGATGTGACCTACAGTCTGCTTATGAATAATCTTGAAAAGGTCCGTTCGATGAAGAGAAACGGGGTCGCAATGCAAAGTGACCTTGATATGGTAGAAGCTCAGGCTTTGGGTATTAAACAGATTATTGCGCTGGCACAAAGTGCGGCGCAAGGTTACCGTCGGGTGTTGGAGTTGTTCATCGGCGAAAGCATCGATGGAGAAAAGTTGGTCAGACCGAACGGGGAATTACCGCTCAATAGAGAATCCAATCGACCGGAACTTCGTCTGTTTGAAAGTCAGCTCGTGGTGAATGAGGCGACAAAGAAGTTGTCAGACACCTCTCTGATGCCTAAAATCGGACTGTTCGCTCAGGCTTACTATGGCTATCCCGGTTTTGATTATTTTAAAAGTATGATAAACCGTGATTTGTCATTCAATATTATGGCTGGAGTAAAGGTATCATGGAATATAGATGCATTCTATATCAGGAAGAATACATCGCGTAGGTCAACGGTCAATGCCGGAAACATTGATACAGACAGAGAACTGTTTCTTTTCAATTCTGATTTACAGTCTGTGTCACAGTTCGAAACTATAAAAGGACTTCGCTCTGTAATGGAGGACGATGAGCGCATAGTTGCTCTTAGAACTAATGTCCGTAAGGCAGCCGAGTCGCAACTTGAGAACGGAATAATAGACGCAACGGCATTGCTGACCAAGATTTCTGATGAGAATGTCGCAGAGATTACTGCAAAACTCCATGAAATCCAACTTATACAGGAAATATACAAATTGAAATATACTCTTAATAGATGAAAACAACATTATATATCGCGGCTCTATATATCGCGGCTCTTGCCATATTGGCGACAGCTTGTAATACTGCTCCGGATTATGACGCTACCGGTATCTTCGAGGCAACCACTGTAACCGTATCTGCCGAAACGTCAGGGAAAATATTGTCATTTGGTATTGTAGAGGGCGATAGTGTCAGTCGGGGTCAGTGCATTGCAGTTGTTGACACAACGATGTTAGTGCTTCAGCAAAAACAGCTTGACAGTCAGAGAATGTCGGCGGAAAGTTCGTCTCCGGATGTGGCAGCTCAGGCTGCGTCTTTAAGAACTCGTATAGCTCATCAGCAAAATGAATGCGAACGCTACAGCCGCTTGCTGGCTGACGGTGCGACGACCCAAAAGCAATTTGATGACGTGCAAGCAGAATTATTGGTGCTTAAAGGACAGCTTACAGCCCTTTTGTCTACGCTCGATAAGAATCGTACTTCAATCTCAGATAATGCTGTTGCTATAAACTATCAAATCGAGCAGATTGATGAACAGATAGCTAAAAGCAAAATCGACTCACCGCTAACGGGCACGGTTCTTGTCAAATATGCTGAGCCCGGTGAATTTGTTACTCCGGGTCGACCGCTATGTAAGATTGCTGATTTGAATAATATCTATCTGCGGTCTTATTTTACGGTTTCGCAACTCGCAGATTTGAAAATCGGTCAGAATGTTACCGTTATAGCTGATTTCGGAGGTGACGAACAGTATGAATATCCCGGGACAATCGCTTGGATAGCTCAGGAAAGCGAGTTTACGCCTAAGTCGATACAGACAAAGGATAGTCGCGCCAATCTTGTATATGCAGTGAAAGTAGCTGTAAGAAACGACGGCAAACTTAAACTTGGTCAATATGGTGAGGTGAGGTTATGAATCCCATTATTCGTCTTAATGAAATAACCAAACGTTATGGAGGTCTTGTTGCTGTTGACGAGGTCAGCCTGACCGTGGACCGGGGCGAGATGTTCGGTATTATCGGACCTGACGGTTCTGGGAAAAGTACGCTTTACAAAATTCTCGCGACATTGCTTAAGCCAGATAAGGGGACGGCGACTGTGTGCGGTTTCGACACGGTTAAGGACTATAAGAGATTGCGAACAATGATAGGTTACATGCCCGAACGTTTTTCGTTATATCAGGATTTGACCGTAGAGGAGAATCTTAGCTTTTTTGCATCACTGTTCGGTGTTTCGGTTAAGGAAAACTATGACCTGATAGCTCCGATTTTCGGTCAGCTCGAACGTTTTCCCAGTCGTAAGGCTGGCGCATTGTCAGGCGGAATGAAACAGAAACTTGCTTTGAGCTGCGCTTTGATTCATCGCCCTGAGATATTGCTACTTGATGAACCGACTACGGGTGTCGATGCCGTATCGCGCGGCGAGTTCTGGGATATGTTGTCCACTCTCAAGAGAAAAGGCATAACTATAATAGTATCGACGTCATATATGGATGAGGCAACAAGGTGCGAGCGAATAGCGATGATGAACAAAGGACATATTCTTGATATCGATACTCCTTCAAATCTTGTAGCAGGACTTGGTGAAAACCTATATAATGCGGTTTCAGATGATATGTTCGGGTTGCTCACCCAATTGAGGTCAATGCCCGATGTCATCGATTGCTATACTTTCGGAGCGACATTGCATGTTGTCGGGAGTAATTCATTTAATTCTGATAAGGCGATGGCGAAACTTTTGGTATCCGGTCATAAGGATGTGAAAATCTATCCGGCAAAGGGTAATATTGAGGATGTGTTCATAAAGTTGACCCGCGATGAAAGAGAATGATAATGTTATCTCGGTAAAAGGTCTTACCAAACGTTTCGGCGACTTTACGGCGGTTGATAATATATCGTTTGATGTAAAGCGAGGTGAAATATTCGGCTTTCTTGGAGCAAACGGAGCCGGGAAGACTACGGCGATGCGTATGCTGTGCGGATTGAGTTATCCGACATCCGGAGACGGTTATGTCGCGGGATGCGATATAAACAGACAGGCTGACGAAATCAAACGCCACATCGGATATATGAGCCAGAAGTTTTCATTATATGGAAACCTTTCATTAGAGGAAAATCTGAAATTGTTCGCGACCATTTATGGTATGACGGATGAAGAAATAAAGGCTTCATCCAAAAAACTTTTCGAGGAACTGGAAATGGACAGTATGCGTGACACGCTTGTGAAAGATATCCCGGTGGGTTGGAAACAGAAACTTGCTTTTGCGACAGCTACTATCCATCGCCCTGAAGTAGTATTTCTCGACGAGCCGACCGGTGGAGTCGATCCGGCGACCCGTAGAAAATTCTGGGAACTTATATATAAGGCGGCCTCCGAAGGGATGACTATATTCGTCACGACCCATTATCTCGATGAGGCGGAATATTGTAACAGAGTCTCGATTATGGTTGATGGTAAAATCAGTGCGCTTGCGTCGCCGGAAGTTCTTAAAGAAAAATACCATGTTGAGACTATGGACGAGGTCTTCCGAATAGTCGCCAAAGATGCAATAAGAGGAGAATGACATGGCTATATTTCAATCATTGATAAAAAAAGAAGCACTCCACGTTGTACGCGACACACGCACTATGGTTATTACCCTGCTGATGCCGTTGGTGCTTCTGCTGCTTTTCGGATTCGCCATTTCGACCGAAGTAAACAATATCAAGCTCTTAGCGGTGGTGGAGAGGCATAACGATGCGACAAGGGATATTCTTGAGCGGTTGCGTGTAAATGATTACTTTACATTCATGGGTCTGTCGGCTGCAAGTGAGGTTGAGCGCGTTTTGCGTTCGGGCGAGGCTGATGCCGCCCTGTTTCTAAAAGACGATAACGGAGAAATAAAATCGCAGATAATCGTAGATGCATCAAATGCGAGCGCAGCTCAAGCTATTACAGGGTATATCAGGGGTGTCATAACGGGTGCAACCACATTCGACCCGATAATCAATCACACCCTTTATAATCCGCAGATGAAAAGCTCCTATAATTTTGTACCCGGTATTATGGGAATGATTTTTATTTTGATATGTGCGATAATAACTTCTGTGTCGATTGTCCGGGAAAAAGAAAGAGGTACAATGGATTTGCTGCTCGTTTCTCCTGTTCGTCCCGTGACTATAATGCTCGGTAAACTTGTACCGTATTTCATGCTGTCGTGTATCATACTTGCGGCTATGCTTACGATTTCTTATACAGTGCTGGGTTTGCCGATGTCGGGTAATGTGTTTGATGTCATCGCCATATCGTTGATTTATATCGTCCTGTCGTTGTCAATAGGACTGCTGGTGTCGACGGTAGTTGATACTCAGCTGACCGCACTGATTGTTTCGGCGGTCGCATTTATGTTGCCGGTCATAATGCTTTCAGGAATGATTTTCCCGATTGACAATATGCCCGTGATATTGCAATGGGTGTCATGTATAATCCCGGCACGCTGGTACACAGAAGCCATGCGCAAGCTGATGATAGAACAACTTGATATTTCTGCAGTCATGAAGGAGATTGTAATCTTGGTCATGATGACAGTTATTCTGCTAGTAGCGGCAGTCAAGAAGTTTAATTCTGGAAAGTAAACGGATATGAAAATCAGGATACTTAAGGCTTTGCTGAAAAAAGAGGTTATGCTTATGAAGCGTAATCCGATAATACCGAAGATTATTCTGGTGATGCCACTGATGGTGATGCTTGTGATCCCGCTTGTAGCAAATCTCGATGTCAAGAATGTAAAAGTTGTTGTGGTAGATAATGACCGAAGTCAGCTTTCGCGACGTATGATAGCGAACCTCAATGCTGCCGCGGCGATAACCGTGAATGCTTATAGCGACACACATGAAGATGCGTTGGCGAAAGTTGAGCACGGAGACGCTGATGTAATCCTAAATATACCTTACGATTATTCAAAACGGGTAGCTCTTGGTGGTACATCTGTAAGCGTGGAAGCTAACGGCGTGAATGCAACGAAAGGACTGTTGGGCGCGCAATATGTGTCACAATCCGTACTGATGACTCTGCAGCAGTGGCAAGTTGAAAATGGGATTACCGTTAAGCCAGCGGAAATCAGCGTTGTAAATAGATATAATCCTACTTTGAATTTCAAAAATTATATGATACCGGCGCTAATGGTTGTGCTATTGATAATTATCTGCGGTTTCCTACCTGCATTAAATCTTGTTAGCGAGAAGGAAAGTGGCACTATTGAGGCAATGAATGTGACACCTGTCGACAAACTGACGTTCGTGTTATCGAAATTGATACCGTTCTGGGTGGTAAGCATACTGGTTGTGACTGTAGGCATGGTGGTCGGATGGCTTGTCTATGGTCTTGCGCCCGAAGGAAATATAGGGGTGATATATCTTGCAACGATACTTTTCAGTCTTGTCATGTCGGGACTGGGGGTAACGATTGCAAATCAGTCGGCAACTATGCTTCAGAGCATATTCGTAATGTTTGCCTTTATAATGATTTTCCAGCTTATGAGTGGACTGTTTACACCGATAAATTCGATGCCGCAGTGGGCACAGGTGATTACATATTTCATTCCGCCGCGATATTTTATTGAAATTATGAGGGCGGTTTATCTCAAAGGGGCATCAATCAGGGAGCTATGGCTTCAGTTTTCAGCTCTTGCCGTTTTTGCAGTCGTTTTGATAGTAATCTCCGCCAAGTCTTACAGTAAGCGGGGTTAGAACCTTTTGAAATGTCCGGGTGTTTGTTTATAGAGAATTATATAATTTTGTGTAAGCCATTAACGGAAAAAATTAATCGAGATGAATATAATCGAGGCAATGAAGGAGCGCAGGTCTGTGAGGACTTTTAACGGTGAGCCCCTTAGCAAGAATGTTGAAACCGAGCTTCATAGGGCTATTTCAGAAGCGAAAAGTCCATTCGAAGGCAGTGTTACAATCCGCCTGAAAGAGTTTGACCTTAAAAATGGCTTTAAGCCGAGTACCTACGGCATGATAAAGGGTGCTACTGAATTCTTCCTGCTCGGCATCGGTGCAGACGAAGAGTCTGCCCTCACGGCAGGTTTTACTTTCGAACAGGTAGTGTTGCGCGCATGGCAGCTTGGGCTGGGCACTTGCTGGATAGCGGCAACCATCAAGGGAACGGATTTTGACAATGGCGAAGCCTGGCGCGACGGCGAACAGCTCAAAGTGATATGTCCCGTCGGAGTCGCCGACAAAAAGAGTGTTATGGAAAAAATCACGCGTCTGACGCTCGGGAGCAAGAACCGCAAGCCGTTTGGCGAACTGTTTTTCTCGGAAGATTTTGAAACGTCACTGTCTCCGGACAACCGTTTCGGGCAGGCTCTTGAAATGCTTCGTCTCGCTCCGTCGTCGACCAATTCCCAACCTTGGCGCGTGCTCGTCAAAGGCG
>CAMWNF010000107.1 GCA_947175535.1 uncultured Bacteroidales bacterium | reverse complement strand
TCTCTGGAATACTTGTTGGGTTATGCGGAAGAATACAACTGCTACAACACCCTGCAATTCGCCGACTACTCAAAAATGGAAGCCAATATGTTTGACGCAGACCAAAAACGCCGTCATCACGAAGAACACTTCCCCATCGACGAACAGAACTGCTTCGAACTCGGCGTCCGCCTCGCCCAAAAAGCCTCCTCCCTCAAATAAAACGGTTCTAAGTCTATTCTGCCAACCGGCGGAGGAAATCTTCCAACGAATCATCCTTTGTCAGACCGAATTTCTGACGTAGTCTGAAGCGTGTCACTCTTAATGATCCCGCGCTGACATTCATAGCATTGGCTATTTCCTGATTGGTCATGCCGATATATATGTATTGACAAACTCTAATATTATTGTCTGATAAATCAGGAACGATCACGCGAAGCGTGGCTGTAAAATCGGGGTGTATTTCAGTAAATGCTTGCTCGAATGCAGACATTCCTGATTTTCCGGCAAGATGAAGTTTCACATTCGTACCTATTCGTGAGACATCACTCGCCTGAACATTATTGTCACGGCTCAGACGGCTCGTTTCATCTCTCACATAATTGAGAACCTTATCCGTCTCATCGCGCGACAATGACATCGCCAGCAACTGTCTTTCCTTGCGTTCACTTTCAAGTTTAGCAGTCACCTCTTTCATCTTGTTTTTCGATTGTAAGCGCTGAAAGAACAATATAGCAACGAATATAAGCATAACTAACGTGCCGATAATCAAATAGTGACGGATTTTCATATCACGGCTTGCGATAGCTGATTTTAATTCATGTTGATGAAGAGTATTTAGCTGATCTATATAAATTTTTTCTTGCGGTTGCTGATCTGTAGCCGCTGAATCCTCAGCTTCAGAACACAATTTCATTGCCTCAAATGCCTTCCCCGCATCTCCTGTCCTTTTATAGTAGTCGGCATAAATCCTATAAATACTTGACTTGATATCATAGTCACTGATTTCATTCTCGTGCTTTCGGCTCAATGACAGATAGTGCGCTGCAGAATCCGACCTACCGGCTTCTATATAATGCTCACAGAGTAACGCCTCATATAGACTTCGCAGACTTGTAAAATAAACGGTTATTTGATCATCACGCAGATGTTGTTTTATAAGTTCGTAACCTTTAAACAAAGATGTTGAATCATGGAAAAAGTAATAGTAATTACGTAACATTACCTCATAGTTACTTGGATATGCCATCAGAAGTGAATCCGCAAGTAACTTTTCGAACTTTGCTTTACTTTCTGCCATTCTACCTAAATTGCTCAGTAACGATGTTTCATTGATACGTAAATTCAATCGTCTTTTATCTAATCCGCACATCACGAACATCGAATCAGCCATTTCAAGATAAAATAGTGATTGTCCCGGAACTTTCGTATTAAAAAGACTATTAGAAATAAACATAGCAGTATTGCCTTGTTGTGGCTTATCGTCTATTCGACGGTAATAATCAAGTTGTTCAAGCAAATATTTGAACGTTTCGACTGATTTCACCCCACCGAATATCCTACATAAATCTTCCGCCCTGTGCATTGTGTATTCATCAGTCGATGATGCTGATATCTGTTTCAGTTCATTCAGAGCTGAATCCCTTAATCCGGCTTTTAAAAGACGGTACGCATGCCAAAAGTCTACACGTTCTTCCGCTTTCCGCGCTTTTTCACCTGAGAATTTGCCACATACGGAATCCATGCGGGCGATTAAGTTGTCAAGACCTTCTATAGATGTGTAACTGAACATATATTGCTCGGCAGCAACGGTTAGCGAATCCAAAGCCGGATCCAAAGATTCCCAACCGTATGGAGATACTGTCCGATTAGAATGGCGACATGCAGCAACTATCGACATTGCGATTAATAGGGCTGATAATGGTACAAGGTGTTTCATGCCGCAAATTTACTTACTCGTTACACATATCTCCAAACGTTACAGTAAGGTAACGCCTGTTTCAGGACGCATGTAACGTTTTGAAACGCCTGAAACACCCGTACATACTCTATTATATCATAAATTCGCACTCAGATTTATGATTCAACTCCCGTATTGCAATCACTACTTTGAAACTCAAAAATTACATATCGACTACTCTTGCAATCATTCTCGCTACTGCATTGACAACATCGGCGCAAAATCAGATGATGATACAACGAACTGACACCTTGCAGACAGACATATATTATCTGCAAGGCCAATCGGTTTTCATGCCTTATCTTTTTGGTAATGCTGAGGCGATAAATACACTTCAAAATCTCTCTCAAAAACAAATATTGTCAATTGATGTTATCTCATCAGCATCTCCGGAAGGTAATACACTATTAAATAAAGAACTCTCTGCCGACCGTTCTGTCACGACTATGTATCTGCTTGACTCTTTGGGCTTCGCATTACACTTAGTTAAACCTCAGTCTATTGGTACAGACTGGGACGGGCTTGCAAAACGGTTGATCCTCTCGGAAATCCCACAGGCCGAAGAAGCTGCTTCCATTATTCGCGATATCCCCGAATGGATTATCAATGACGGTGTCGTCGTTGACAGCAGAAAACTGCGACTACGAAAGCTCGACAACGGCGTAACGTGGAATTTGATGCTCGACTCAATATTTCCCGCTCTGCGTGTATCCCATATAACGTTAGTGTACAGACCTTATTCTCAAGGCGATTTCAAATTCCCGGATTATGCGGTCAGTTTGCCGGTTGATAACCACACCGCCAATGACGCGGAAATTTTCAGACACAAAGCATTGATTTACACAAATAAATCAAATCTGAGTTCAATCGGCATACGCTCAAACCTTCTTTATGATGTTGCGGCTGTTCCCAATATCGGGCTGATCGTACCCATTGCAAAAGGCTGGTCTGTTTCAGCCGACGCTTATTATGCCGACTGGTCTAACCGCGACGATAACCGTCACTGGCGCATACAGGGCGCGGAACTCGCTGTCAGAAAACAGCTTATGCCTACCCCCCCCCTATTCAAACACTTGGTTCTTAGAGACTTACACACAACTATTCAGATATAACATCTGTCTCGGTCAGACGGGAGAACTCAGTTCTCACACCCTTGCTACTTTTTTTGATAAACCGACATTCGGTATCGGTCTTGCCGCCGGATATTCGGTCCGCATTTCTGACTGCATTAATCTTGATTTTTCACTCGGCATCGGCTATATAGGCGGTCAATATCAGACCTATAGAAATATCGATGACCATAAAGTATGGCAATCGACTCGCCGCCGACACTATTTTGGTCCGTCAAAACTTGCTGTCTCTCTCGTCTGGATCATCAGGAAAGGGGGTAAGCTATGAAATCTATCATACTAATAGCAGTCATAGCTGCTTTTGCAATAATCTCCCTCTATTCATGCGATAACCAGCCAGAACTATGCTTCGATCATAACCACAATTGCGTCCCTGTCGAAATCGTATTTGATTGGTCGGCTTGCCCGGATGCGAATCCTTCAAGCATGAATTTATATATGATTCCTTTAGATGGACGACATTATACTCGTCACCTATTTGAAGGTCGCGATGGAGGAACATTGTATATACCATCCGGACATTATGCAGTTGTCGTATTCAACAACGATTGCAATAATATAAAGGTTATCAACCCGGAAAATTATGAAAATTTCCGTATCTCACTACGTAGTATTGACGAATTCAACCCTTATGCCTCTGATACAGTTTCCACGTCCGAGAATGTGTATCTCGCACCAGGCTATTTATGGACATCTTGGATCAATGATCTCAAAATTACAGGCGACTCCGTTACCATTCGCATGTCAGAAGCATTTTGTCGTTATTCTGTGGAAATCCGACATCTTATAGACAGTCACCGCGTGATTGGAATGATGGGGATGCTTTCAGGTAATAATCAGTCTCTAAGCTTCAATGGTATATCCGAACCTTGCTTCAGTCTAATGTTTGACTTAAGCAAAAATGAGAGCAGTTTTTATGGTGAATTTCTTACGCTTGGGCATTGTGGACTGACACGCAGCGCTTGCAATAGAATCGCAGAAGACCAACCTACTCATTCTCTAACCTTACAATATCAGTTGCACAACGGAGAGACTTGTTATAGCCGGTTCGATGTTACAGACCAGATACATAGTCAGGCCACCGAACGCTGTCACATAGTAATTGACACTCTAAAACTCCCAAATAAATCAGATGACGGGAGTGGGGGATTACATCTTTCAATAAATAATTGGCAAACCGAATATATAAATATAACTACTAATTGACTTATAATAACCAACACTTAACCAATTAATTAAATTTTTAAAATTATGTACAGGCATTTGTTTTTATTATCATTGCTCACAATTACAGTTGGAGGAATGCTCAATTCATGTTCCCAAGACGAGACCATGACAAGCAATAAAATAGTGGATAACAACGGACAGAAAATTGAATTTACCCTTGACGTCAAAAGTCGTGGTGCGGAAGCTATGTTCGAAAATCTTGACACTATATATGTTTATGGCTACTATACTGATAGTGACGGCAAAATGAAACGATGTTTTGATGAGACAATATATCCCAAAGGAATTGTTGAATTCATAAAGGATAAAAAAGGCTCAAGTTACTTTAAGTCTGAAGAACCTATCTACTGGGAAAAGGCGTGGGGAGATAATGTAACATTTCTTGCATACGCACCCGGAAGCCATAGGAATTCTATCGATATGTCGCAAAGGGAATTCAAAGTCATTGAAGTAACAGAAGATGAAGAGAAGAACGTTAATGTAAAACTTGATCCGGGATCACATGCTAAAGAATGTTTTGATTTTATAACCGCAAAAACTGAAGTAAATAAAATCGAGAGCAGATTCGGTATTCCTCTGGTTTTTCAACATCCTCTCTCGCAAGTAGAGCTTAGATTTGTAACATCAGAGAATTCGGAATATTCGGTTGATGTATACGCTGCGACTTTATGCCTCGCAAATGGAAATAGATCAGGCGATTACAACTTAGTCAATCAGGAATTTATTAATTGTATAGCTACAGGTAAAGGATTAAATTGGTCTAACTCGGCCGGTATAACGATAGAAACTGAAGCAAAATCAGTCAATTCAGAACAAGGCGGTGTCTTTTTTATCCCTGATACGTATAAGGGTATTATTGTAGAAAATTCAAAGTTCTCATGGTCTAAAGAAAAATATCAATATATACAGCTTTATTCAAAGGTGTACGATAGAAACCGTAAAAATGTTATTTACCCCACAGCTGGGGATTCTAATAAAAAATTTAAATATAGGAAGCCTACGAGTTCAGTAAAATCTTTTTTTGAATATTACAACGAAGCTGAAGGTATTCCTTGGGATGAAATTGGAATAAGTTATATTGTTATCGGAAATGAAATTGAGTATAAAGCAGGTCATAAATATGTTATAACTGTCAATCTAAAAGACGGTATTGGATATTTCAACCCTGCAGACGAGGAAAATCCCGGAGAACCGATTTTATCAAATTCAATTTCTGCAAAGGTGTCAATTGATGAATGGTCGGTCCCCGATTTTGATAATGATGCAAATTAAAATATACCACTCAAATTCACTATGAGGAATCCTTATCATATCTGATATTATCGAAAATGCGAAAGGCGTGCCGTTTCAGAATGGCGCGCCTTTATATTCTTTGTATGTAGCATAGCTGTAAAAACTCCGCGTCAGCGGAGTGTATATGTTAGCCAAACGCAAGCCTCGTGTAGCAGGTGCATCAGTTGGTTATTAATGCATTACCAATTCCACAAGCTCGGCTTCGGCGGGCGTCTTTCGCGATTGGTTCCGTTATAAAACATTGACGCCCCGCTAAAGGCGGAGCCCGTTAGTTGGAGGAATTGGCGCTTTTTCCTATGGTTGCGCCTGCTCCGCGAGGCTAACCATAGTCTAACTCTCACGCCCGGCAAAGCGCTACGCGGTCAAAATATTTTGATTGCTAAAGGCCTGTTTTGTATGATCGGAGGTATTTATTACCTATAAATCCAACGAATTTTCGTTTAACAGAAAGTCATATATGCCAATTGTAGTAATTCCTGCCTCGTTTCTCAAAACGGGAGTGTCCTCGCCAACGATAATGATTTTCTTGAATGAATCGTCTATATTGCGCAGTGAGGCTTCTTCCTGCTTCATTTTCTCTTCATCCGGCATCCGGTATGCCGACTGGATATAATAGCGTCGACTACCCATATTGCATACGAAATCTACCTCAAACTGTTTTCTTTCCCGGCTGCCATCCGCCTTTCTAAGTTGTACCGGCACGACACCAACATCAACATTAAAGCCGCGCACCCGCAATTCGTTGTAGATTACATTCTCCATCAGATGTGAGGATTCAGTCTGTCGGAAATTGAGCAGGGCATTTCGCAGACCGCAGTCAGTGAAATAATATTTATACGGGCTGTCGATATACCTTTTCCCTTTAACATCATAGCGGCTTGCCTTTTCAACAAGGAAGGAATCACAGATGTATTCCAGATACGATGTTATGGTCATGCGGTTGACTTTCGTATGTTTTACACTCTCGAATGTGTTGGTCAGTTTTGTGGGATTCGTCAATGCGCCGATGTCTGATGCCAGAATGTTTAGCAGTTCATCAAGCATCTCTGTGTTCTTTATGCCGTAACGCTCCTTTATATCCTTGATATAGGTATGGGTAAAAAGACCTTTCAAATACTCGTTCTTTTCTTCATCCGATGATTTCTGAACAACCTGCGGCAAACCTCCGAAAAGCATATATGTAGTTAACGCACGGTCTTTCTGTAAGTCCATATAAGGGTAGACTTCACCGAAGCTCAGGGGGTAAAGCTTTATCTCGTCGCCTCGTCCTCTGAATGTTGTAATTACATCCTTTGAAAGAAACCGGGCGTTACTACCGGTTACATACACATCGGCATTTGGCATATTGAGATAGCTATTGAGCACGTCCTCGAACTCGTTGACATGCTGTATCTCATCGATCATTATATAATGGACGGCATCGTCTGTTAGTTTTGAGTCAATGTAATCAAGCAGCGCATCCGGATCGCGTAATTTCTTATTTCTTCTGTCCTCGAGATTGATCGTGATTATGTGATCGTTTTCCACGCCTTGTTCCCTGAGCCATCCGGCGTATATTGTTGACAGTAGGAATGATTTGCCACAGCGTCTTACTCCCGTGACAATCTTTATCATTCCGTTGTGTCTGCGTGAAATGAGCTTCTGCAGGTATAGAGGTCTTTGTATTATCATAACACCTATTGTCAAATGTTGTGCCTTGTCACACTGATTGACAATGCAAAGATAGCGGAATTTATCGATTCTGCCAAGAGAAAACAAATGGATATTCTCAACAACTACAATAACAGACCTTTAGTATTCCACTAAAAGCCTGTTTTGTATGACCTGAGGTATTTCCATGTTTTTGGGGGTGTGGGGGCGGAGGGGTCGGTAAAGAATGTGCCGGTGTGGCCGTTGAATTTTTCGGTTTCGTAGAAATGGCACATACCGATGCCGCAGTCAAGCACAGATGCTTGACTTTTTGGGACATAATAAAAATGGACAATGTCGCCTTTGACGAGCACGCGCCAAGGTTGGGAATTGGTCGACGACGGAGCGAGACG
>CAMWNF010000106.1 GCA_947175535.1 uncultured Bacteroidales bacterium | reverse complement strand
CTTAGTGCCGAATTGTCAGAACTCACAACCAAATTCGGTCAGAATGTCTTGCGTGAACTGAACACATATGAAATAATACTTGATGAAGCAGACTTATCAGGACTGCCCGCAAGTTCTGTCAACGCTGCCGCAGAAGCCACTAAAGCAAAAGGTCTCGACAATAAATACATCTTCACTCTCGACCAGCCTGTCTACATGGCGTTTATGAAATACTCCGACCGTCGAGACCTCCGTGAAAAGATGTATCGGCTCTACACTGCCCGCAATACTAAAGGTGAATACAGCAACCTCGACAACATCCGACGCATCTCTGAAATCCGTCTGCAGATTGCACGTCTGCTCGGTGCTGAGACTTATGCCGCGCACTCCCTTCAACGCACAATGGCTGAAAATCCCGCCGCCGTTTACGACTTGCTCGGACGTCTGCGCGACGCCTATCGTCCCGCCCTCGATAAAGAAATGACTGAGCTGACCCAGTTCGCGTCCGCTCTTGAAGGCAAAGATGTTGAAATCAAGCCTTGGGACTATTCATATTACTCAAACAAACTCAAAGCCGAAAAATACAGCTTCGACGAAGAAGCCATGCGTCCATACTTCGAGCTCAACAACGTGATTGAAGGCGTATTCGGTCTTGCCACAAAGCTCTATGGTCTGCAATTCAAAGAAAACCCAGACATTGAGGTCTACCATCCCGACGTAAAGGCATTCGAAGTCAGCGACGAGAACGGCAAATATATCGGCGTTATCTATACTGACTTCTTCCCCCGTTCATCTAAACGTCCGGGTGCATGGATGACCGGTTTCAAAGACCAGTACATCGAAGACGACGGTACCAATTCACGTCCACACGTTTCAATCGTGATGAACTTCACGAAACCGACCTCCGACACGCCCTCACTACTTACGCCTTACGAAGTCGAGACTTTCCTCCACGAGTTCGGGCATGCACTCCACGGTCTACTTGCCGACACGAAATACTCTTCGCTCAGCGGCACTGCAGTCTACCGCGATTTTGTTGAACTCCCTTCTCAATTCAATGAAAATTATCTGACAGAAAAAGAATTCCTCGACAGCTTTGCAAAGCACTATCAGACCGGCGAACCCATTCCTCAGCAACTTGTCGACCGTCTCATCGCAGCATCACGCTACGGTGCGGCATACGCCTGCATGCGTCAGCTCGGCTTCGGTTATCTCGACATGGCGTGGCACACTATCACCGAACCGGTCGCAGACCCGGCGTCATTCGAAAATCAGGCGACCGAGACTGTCAAGATATTCGAACCCGTCGAAGGAACCATGATGTCTCCCCAGTTCAGCCATATATTCTCCGGCGGATATGCTGCAGGTTATTATAGTTACAAATGGGCTGAAGTGCTCGATGCTGACGCTTTCGCCGAATTCAAACGCCATGGTATTTTTGACCGCGCCACTGCCGATTCGTTCCGCAAAAACATCCTCACACGTGGCGGTACAGAGAATCCCGCCGAGCTCTACCGTCGTTTCCGCGGACAGGACCCCACAATCGATGCGCTCCTAATCCGCGACGGCATCATCGACGAACCGGCACCGTCGATTGCTCCCGTCAATAAAGACTGATTTCGCTATGACCTCCGAACCGTTCGCAACTTCGTCGCGTCAATATCTCCACCAGCTCGCGGCTGAATGGCTGTCGCGTCACTGGTTGTCGCTGACGCTTCCTCTTGCTGCGGTTCTTGTGTGGGCGGCGTTCGATACCCGTGCGCTCTATGTCCTGCTAATCGTAATCTTTCTCCTCTACCCCATGGGGCTTACGCTCGTATGGTTCAACTATGCCCTCTCTCCGCGAAGTTTACGCGCAATCACACCTAAACGTCTGACGCTTCTCGAAGCCGGCATTCAGCTTGCGTATTCGCCAAAAGACATCGAGACCGACCCGCGACCTGCCTTCCGATCAGAAGATTTCCCATGGGAAAGCATATCGGCGGCTGAGGTTTCTGCTGCGTCAATTACCCTCATAATAGGTCCCAGGCTCGACGACCGTCTGAATATTCCTCTTAGCGCTCTTGATGAAGAAATGCAGAAAGAGCTGCTGAAAATAATTGACAGAAAATTTCCCGCTGACATGAGTTGAAGCCGTATCCGTCAACTTTGGCACAAAATTTGCGTTTATACTCACAGAAACATCCACGTCCGACAAATGACAAACAAAGAGATAAAAGAATTCAGGTCGACAATCGACAGATTGCTCTTAAAGGGCAACATCGGCGATGCTTTTGAAGAGTTACGCAATGCCGCCCGCACTATCAACTCATGGAACATCATAGACCGCATTGAGAAAGCGGAACAAAGCTACGGCTACATGCTACGTTACATGATTGACGGCATCGACGATCCCTCGCGTGACGAAGTTTTTCGCTCACTTAAACGAGAGATTGCCACGATACGAGACATTCTGACCCGCGAATTCTCGCTTCCAGAAACTCCTACATTATATTATAATACCCTTCGCTCTGTCAACTCTCATCGTGACGAGACTCTTCTCGGGCTGACCGAACAGCAGCGTGCGTCGTTCCGCGAAATGTCGCCTTTTAATGCAATGTCATCAGGAACAGCACCATCCGACTCCGACAAACTGCGCGCCGAGATGAATGAACGCGATATTTTCAACCGTCTGTGGGTCTCTTTCCCGCTCAACGTCGACGACATGAACATATGCGCCGAGTTCATAGCAGATCAATCGCTGCCTGTCCGCACACGCGCTCTATGTGTAAGCGCCATCACACTCAGCCTGCTCGAATTTTACGACGAACGCAAGCTCCGTCTGCTGGCAGACGCATACACTTCAGACGACACCCGCATTTCCGTCCGTGCCCTTGCCGGACTGGCTTTAGTACTCGATAAATACAGGAGCTCCACCCTCTCAGAGGACATTCGCAACCGTTTGTCCGCGCTAAAAGAACAATCCGGATGGAAATCAGACATTCGGCAGATATTCGTCGAACTTATACGCACAAACGACACCAGACGCATCTCGGCGAAACTCAACGAAGAAATTTTCCCCGAAATCAAACGAATGGGTCAGAGCATGGCTGAGAAGTTAAGCGAAATGCAGACTGACATTGAAAATCGTCCCGACGACTTAAATCCGGAGTGGGAAGACCTCTTGACCGACCAGAAGATACGCGACAACCTCAAAGAACTCGGCGAACTCCAGCAGGAAGGTGCCGATGTGTTCATGACGACCTTTTCATCGCTTAAACAGTTTCCCTTCTTCAACGAGGTTGCCAACTGGTTTCTAATCTTCGACCCGGAACATAGCGTCATAACTTCACTCGGGTTCGGCGATTCATCACCTATTGGAACTATAATCGACACCGCGCCATATATCTGCGACAGTGACAAATACTCCATGGCTCTCTCCCTTTCCATGATGCCGGAAAATCAGCGCAACATGATGACCACGCAACTCTCTCAACAGAACGAAGACCTCGACCAGCTTTTGGCTGCCGCAGGTTCCGGTTCCAGACCGGTCGACCGCAACGCCGAAATAAACAGCTACGTCCATAGTCTCTATCGCTTCTATCACCTATTCCGCCGCAAAGGAGAGTTTTACAATCCGTTTGACCATATAGTCAATCCCGTCGACATCCCTGCAGTCAGTGATGATTTCAACACTCAGGAGGCACTCCTGTCGCTCGGAGAATTTTACTTCAAGACTCGCCTATATAATTATGCACGCCGCATATTCAGCCGCCTTGACGAACTCTCTTCGCCACGTGCTGACAGATATCAGAAATTAGGTTTTTGCTGTGAAAAGCTCGGAGACCTTGACGCCGCCGCCTCATATTATGAGCAGGCAGACCTCCTCGACGGTGCAAGTCAATGGAATTTGCGACGTCTGGCTGCAGTCTATCGCCGGCTCGGTCAATATTCTTCAGCTATCGATGCAGCCTCTCGTCTCGAAGCACTCCAACCTGATAATGCCGAAACAGCAGCGACCCTTGCAAATCTCTATATTCTTTCTGGCAACTACTCAGAAGCTATCTCCCACCTACGGGAAATTGAATTCAACGACCCCGACAATCTGCGCTACCTGCGTCCTCTTGCCTGGGCTCTTATGATGAATCACGATTTTGAATCGGCTGCCACATATTACGACCGTATCATCTCCTCTGAGCCTACGGCTACAGACCTCCTCAATGCCGGCCATCTCGCATGGGCGACCGGACGGATTGGCGAAGCCATCAACTATTACCGTCTGTCAGCCGAACGCTCGACTCTCGAAAATACAACGGAAGCCATCCGTTCGGATGCTTCGGCTCTCGAACGCATCGGCATCGACACATCTGTCATGCCGCTCGTAATCGACGCACTTATCTACAGTATGAAAAAATAAATCCACTATCTAACATAAAACTTTTACATTATGGTAATTCAACGCTGGCAATCAGTTCTTCTTCTCCTCGCGGTAGTTCTAATGTGCATCTTCTGTGCAACCCCTCTGGCGACATACTCCGCCGATGCTTCCCCTGAATCTCTTTCGGCTGTCTACGTCAAAGACGCACCGGTCCTGCTCACTGTCTCTATCCTCGTGGCTGCGCTTCTGTTTATCTCGATTTTCCTTTACAAGAACCTCAAGCGCCAGATGACAGTCACTCTCCTGTCGATTGTTCTCATAGTAGCTACAATGGTTACAGGCTTCTTTGTAGTTTACAATTCATATCCCGGAGCCGACTTCGTAGTGTTCGGAGGCATAGCCCTTCTTGTTGTAACACTTATTCTTGCTTTGGGGGCATATCGTCTAATGCGTAGCGACCTTCGTAAACTCCGCAGCTACGATCGTCTCCGCTGATAACTTACATCTCTTTTCTAACCGAAATCCATCAGTATATGACATCTCCGTTCTCGTCGATAAAGATTAACTCTCTTACGGCTAAAAACCGTATAATACGCAGCGCGACAAACGATCATCTCGGCAACACCGATGCCACTGTCAGCGATGCACAGATTGAAATGTATGACCGGCTTGCCCGCAACGAAGTCGGAACAATTATCACCGGACATCTCAGCGTTGACCCTGAAATATCCAATCGTGCTGACATAGCCCAACTCAGCATCGGCGATGATGACAAAATCAGCGGCCTACGCCGCATTGCCGATAAAATCCATGAATATGGGGCACTTGCCGTCGCTCAGATTTCTCATGCTGGTCCGCGCGGACTAAATCCGATTGACTTCAATCAACTTACCACTGAAGAGATGACCCGTATCGGCGAATGGTTTGTTTCCGCAGCTGTACGCGCCCAAAAAGCCGGATTCGATGCCATACAAATTCATGCCGCCCACTGGTACCTGTTCGCGTCCGTACTCAACGCCGACCTTAACCGCCGTACCGACCGCTACGGAGTCGATGCCGCCGGTCGCATCAGCATCGTGACCGATATCGTCAAAGCCGTTCGACGCGAATGTGGCAAGGATTTCGGCATTTTTGTTAAGATTAACGCACACAATACTCTGCCCGGTGTCGACGACGAAGACATGCTCATCGAATATGCCCGTGCTCTTTTCGATGCCGGCATAGATCACCTCGAAGTCAGCGGCATGAGCTTTGCCAAACAACCACGCGAAGCTCAATGTTATTTCATCGAAGCTGCAGCTGCCGTTAAAAAGGCTATACCGTCATTGACGGTTTCGCTTGTCGGAGGCATATATTCCCGCGAGACTATCGAGCGCGCTCTGTCGGTTGTCGACATGGCGTCAATGGCTCGCACACTCCTTACCCAGCCCGACTTCCTTGTGAAGATGCGTGACGAGGATTTACAGAAATCACGTTGCATACGCTGCAACAAATGCTTTGAGATTTTCAAGACAAAATATGAGCGTTGCATCTTCGGTCCGGTCAATTCCAAACTCGAAGAAACCTTTGCCCCGAAAAATTAAAATTGCGTCAATTAAAATATTAATCTCATGAAAAAACTCTTTTTGCACATAGCATTGATTTTTTGTGCTGTCATTGCATGTGTGTCGTGCGGCGACAAGCCCCGAACGGTCGAATATCCATTGATTTCCGCCGGCAATACTACGACTCTCGATGTCGTTTCTGTCGACCTCAATGACTCTACTACTGTTCTCGGTGTCAACGCATATTACAGACCCGGCTACTGGATTAGAATCGCTTCCGACTCGCGTCTTGAAGCCGACGGAAAGTCTTATGCACTCATTTCAGCCGATGGAATTGAACTCGACAAAGAAGTTTATATGCCCGAAAGCGGCAAGATGGATTTCGCTCTGACTTTCGAGCCACTTCCTCTCTCGACAAAGAAGTTCGATTTTATTGAAGGCGACGACGAAGGTGCGTTCAAGCTATGGGATATCGATTTGACCCGCAACACTCCGCCCGCTTACCCAGACGGATTGCCCGCAGCTCTAAAGAAAGAACCTGCTGGCGTCACACTCACTGACCCTGTGTTTGAAATCGGCGAAACTACTCTTAACATCCATCTGCTCAACAATCGTCCTGACTACAGCAAAAATTGGACTATCTATGCCAACAACATGTCAGGCGAGCAGCAACAAATACCCTTTAAGGTTGACGATGAGGGCAATGCCGTTGTTCGTTTCGACCAATATGGAACAACTCAGTTAATCATTCTAAATGAGGGTGGACTTGCTCACTTTCTCTCTTTTTGGGTCGACCCTTGCGAGACAGTCAATGTCTACCTCGACATGAATCGCACCGGTGCGATGGTAATGCGCAATCGTGAAGAGGATATGCAGTCTTCTCACGATTGGATTTACACTGATGGTAAATATTCTGATTTATCTCGCTTATATGGCGCTTCCAATCTAAGGAAATATCAGTTTAACTTGTACGATGGTGAGTTTGCCGACTATCACATGACCGGTGACGAATATTTTGACATGATGACATCCAAATATCAGGCTTGCAGCGACTCTATCGCTAATGCCGATGCTCCGGATGCCGCTAAGGAAATGGCTCAGTTGACATTAAAAAATAATTTCCTTCAGGCGATTGCAGAATACCGTTACCTTCTCGGTCTTAACTATCGCATGCAAAATAACGCATGGCGTGAACGAGTTCCGGAGGACTCCATTACTGCCGTGTTAACCGACGAACATTTCAAAAAAGCCGTCGGTATCGTCGATCCCTCAGACAAGAAACTTATGTATAATGACTGCGCGATCGGTCTTATGGATTGGACGCCCTACGGAGCTTCAAACGATCTGTCTAAATCGGTCGGCATGTATGGCATGATGGCTGATAAGGCGCAAGCTCTTACACTAACCCAAGCCGACCTTGACACACTCCGCACTCTCAGCGACCCATTCTTTGCCGCAGCATGTGATTCTATCTTCCAACGTTCGACCCGTCTCGCAGAGAAGTTGAAAGAGCAGACTATCGTTCAGCCGACACCTGATGTTCCTGCAGACAAAGTCTTCGATGCTATTGTCGCACCACATCTCGGAAAAGTCGTCGTTGTCGACCTGTGGAACACATGGTGCGGACCATGCAAAGCAGCCCTCAAAGCTAACGAACCGCTCAAAGAAGGCGAACTCGCCGACGATGACATCGTTTGGATTTATATCGCCGACGAGTCTTCCGCCCTACCGACCTATCTCAGCATGATTCCCGACATCAAAGGTCTCCACTATCGTCTCAACGCCGAACAGAAAAAAGCTATTTCTTCGCGCTTCGGAGTCGACGGTATCCCCTACTACATCATCGTTGACCGTAAAGGCAATGCTGTCGGTCGTCCGGACCTTCGCGACCACAATCTTTACATCAAAACTATAAAAGAAAAACTCGCCGAATAAT
>CAMWNF010000105.1 GCA_947175535.1 uncultured Bacteroidales bacterium | reverse complement strand
CAATCAAGGACTTTTTAGAATCTAAATACTCTCCAAATTAGTGAATTGTTGTTTTTGGGGTGAAGGATGATTTTAACAATTGTTTCAGAGGGGGAACAATTTGAAGGGGGAGTGTGTTACTAAATAAATACTTTCAAAATCTAAAAAATATTCATTATGTTTAAATCAACAATGATTGCCGGTGCCGGAGGTTTTTTAGGCACTTGTCTACGTTTCCTTTCGGATAAGTTGGGCGCAGCAATTTGCCATCTATCTTTCCCATTAGGAACCTTTATGGCGAATATGGTCGGCTGTATTATCATAGGTATGCTTTACGGCTATCTGAATAAGACAGGTCGCTTGAGTAAGACTGCGAACCTCTTGTGGATTACAGGTTTTTGTGGTGGTTTGACTACTTTCTCATCTTTCTCCGATGACATGATTTCGCTTCTTGAAAAAGGAGATGTCGGAATGTTTGTGTTCTACATGGTTACGAGCCTTGTTTTCGGTATCGCAATGGTTGCTTTAGGCGCTGCATGCATCCGAAAACCGGCTGTAAAAACTCAAAATGCTTAACCCCTATAAACTATTAAAACTATGATTATCGAATATATGCTTATTGCTGGGTTAGGCGGTTTTGCCGGGACCTGCGGACGTTACCTCACCGGAGTTGCCGGAAAGAAACTTTTCGGAGATAAATATCCTGCCGGTACATTTGCGGTTAACGTAATCGGATGTTTTATCATCGGTCTTTTTGTCGGTCTATGGACTCGCCATGATATGAGTCCCGTGGTCAACGCATTACTTATCTCAGGTTTCTGCGGAGGCTTCACGACTTTCTCTTCTTTCAGTCATGACAGTTTCGCCATGATTCAGAAGGGCGAATGGTTGAAATTCATCTGTTATATCGTTCCTTCGGTGGCACTCGGTCTTTTGATGGTATGGCTTGGCATCAAATGCGTTGCCTGATTTAGCTCTGATTTAATTAGCCACTAAATATCAACACCCATTTCCGGTCATTTTCTTGAGCGGGAATGGGTGGAATTATTTTTTATCGGGCAGTTTGTGGAGTCGCAGGTAACGCAACGGTTGCGGCGACGCAGGCGTGTGAGGAGCCAAGCGATGCAAAGGATTAGGATGGCTCCGACGATGAACCATTGGATTATTTCGTTGGCGGTCATTTCAGCAAGCGGGTGTATTCCTGTTCGAAATTAGGGGTCAGGATGCCCTTGCCGAGGGCATTTGCGATTTCATCAGGACTCCAAAAGGAAATCTCGCTAATCTCTTCGCGTTGAAACTTAAATGGATAGTCTTTCGAAACGACCGCGATGAAAGGATTGACCAGTTCACGTTCGACTGAAGACTGAAAGACGTATGGCACCAATGCTTTAGCTTCGAAATCGAATAATCCGAGCTCTTCTCTGGCTTCCCTGCGTAAAGCGTCTTCGATGTTTTCGCCGTAGTCGACATGTCCTCCGACGGAGGTGTCCCAGCGTCCCGGCTGTATGTCTTTGTCTTCGGCGCGTTTTTGCAGAAGCAATGCTCCGTCAGGTGAAAAAACGTGGAGATGTACCACGGGGTGAAGCAGCATCGAACCGGAGTGACATTCGCGTCGTGTGGCGGCACCTATTACCTCACCTTTTGGGTCTACAAGTGGAAATAATTCGTTATCAGCCATCTTTCTTTATTTTTTCGGCGAGTTGAGCCGGTGTTAGCGTATCGGGATATTGCTCGAACGGCAGACGGCAACCGCAACCTTCGGCGTAGCGTGAGCAACCGTAAGCTGTGCGACCTTTGATTATATGACCTTTGCCACAATGAGGACATGCGATGGCGTCGAGTGTTTCGATTTTTTTCTTTCTCGGCGCACGTTTAGCTTTGGGTTTGGCATCTTTTTTCGGTTTCTCAGGTTTTTCTTCAGCTGTCTCGATGCGACGCGAACTATTGTCGGTCAATACGTTTATGACGATATTACTTATCTGGGTCTTAAGTTCCGAGATAAATTCAGGTGCCGAGTAATCTCCGCGTTCTATGCGTCGGAGTTTGTTTTCCCAAAGACCGGTCAACTTTGCGCTTTTCAGTAGTTCATCGCGGATAGTCGCTATAAGGTCGATACCTGCCTGTGAAGCCATTATGTTTTTGCGTTCGCGATAGATGTAGCGGCGCTTGAACAGGGTTTCGATAATGGCTGCACGCGTTGACGGACGTCCGATTCCGTTTTCTTTCATCGCTTCGCGTAGTTCGTCATCGTCGACGGTTTTTCCTGCAGATTCCATCGCACGGAGGAGTGTACCTTCGGTGTAATATTTCGGAGGCTGAGTGGTCTTCTGTTGGAGTGAGGGTGTGTGCGGGCCGGTTTCGCCGACGGTGAAAGGAGGCATTATGCTGTCTTCACTGTCGTTTTGTTTATCGGCATCGGTCGCATCGTTGGCGAAGAGTGTACGCCACCCCGGTGACTCGATGACTTTACCGACGGCTTTGAATTCCACATCCGCGGCTTTCCCGAGAACGGTTGTCTGAAGAAATACACAGTCAGGATAAAATGCGGCGATAAAACGCATCGCAATCAGATGATAGAGCTTACGTTCGTTTCCGACGAGCGAGCTGGGTGACTGTCCGGTCGGGATAATGGCATGGTGATCTGTGACTTTAGAGTTGTCGAAAACCTTTTTGCTGTGGGGAATCTTCCCTGCGAGTATCGGAGCAGTGCGGTCAGCGTAAGGAGTCATCTGACGGAGTATATCAGGTATTTTGGGATAAATGTCTTCGCTGAGATAAGTAGTATCCACGCGTGGATAAGTCGTGACTTTCTTTTCGTAGAGCGACTGTATAAGCTGTAGCGATTCTTCTGCGGTCCAACCCCACCGGCGGTTACACTCCACTTGCAGCGACGTGAGGTCGAACAGGCGTGGAGGAGCTTCGCGACCTTTTTTGTCAGTGACAGATGTTATTGTGAATGGAGCTTCGGAAAGCGAAGCGAGTGTTGACTCAGCCTCTGCCGGGTCGTTGAAGCGACCTTTGGTAGCGTTGAACGTCACATCGCGGTAGACTGTTTTAAGTTCCCAGAAGTTTTCAGGCTTGAAATCGGCTATTTCGAAATGGCGGCGGACAATCAAGGCGAGGGTAGGAGTCTGGACTCTTCCTATTGACAGGACATTGCCCTGACCTCCGTACTTAAGCGAGTAAAGGCGTGTGGCGTTCATGCCGAGAATCCAGTCGCCGATTGCCCGTGACATACCTGCAAAGTAGAGGTTGTCGAATTTGGATTCAGGCTGTAGCTGCGCGAAGCCTTCGCGTATCGACTGGTCGGTGAGTGAAGAAATCCACAGCCGTTTGACCGGGCAATGCACACCGGCTTTCTGCATCACCCATCGCTGAATCAACTCTCCTTCCTGCCCGGCATCACCGCAATTGACCACCTCATCGGCAGACGCAACAAGATTTTCAATTACTTTGAACTGGCGTCGTATGCCTTCGTCGTCAATTATCTTTATACCGAATTTCGGAGGCAACATCGGTAGCGCGCCGAGGGACCAACGTTTCCATAGAGGTGTGTAGTCATGAGGTTCTTTAAGGCAGCACAGGTGACCGAATGTCCAGGTTACCTGATAACCGTTGCCTTCAAAAAAACCTTCACGTCGGGTGTTGGCTCCGATGATTGCCGCAATGTCGCGGGCAACGCTCGGTTTCTCCGTGATACAGACTGTCGCCACGCAGAAATTATTTTAAGTTTTTTGCTTCACTCCACAACGCTTCCATTTCGTCGAGAGTAAGTTCTGATATTTTGCGACCGTTGTCGTTAGCTGATTTCTCAATGTGGTTGAAACGCTTGATGAACTTGCGGTTTGTGCGTTCGAGGGCATTTTCAGGATTTACACCATATAGTCTCGCGGCGTTGACTATGCTGAACATCAGGTCGCCGAATTCAGCCTCGATATCTTCCTGTTTGCCTGATTTCATTGCTTCGGAAACCTCATCTATTTCCTCACAGACCTTTTCCCATACGTCTTCGCGCCTTTCCCAATCGAAGCCCACGTTGGCGGCTTTTTCCTGTATACGGAACGATTTTATAAGAGCCGGCAGAGCATCGGGGACTCCGGCGAGAACGGTACGGTTTCCGCCTTTCTCTTTAAGCTTAATTTTTTCCCAGTTAGTCTCAACATCGTGGGAGTTCCCGACTTTCACCTCTCCAAAAACATGGGGGTGGCGGAAAATCAGTTTGTCATTGAGCGCGTTGGCGACGTCGGCGATATCAAACTGACCTTTCTCGTCAGCGATTTTCGAATAGAAAAGGATATGAAGCAAAACGTCTCCGAGTTCTTTCTTCAGGTCGTCTGTGTCGTCGTTGACAAGAGCCTGCGCGAGTTCGTAGACTTCCTCAATCGTATTGGGACGCAGGCTTTCGTTGGTCTGCTTCGCATCCCAAGGACAACGGACACGCAATATGTCGAGAGTATCTATCACCTTGCCGAGAGCGGCAAGGCGTTCGTCACGGGAATTTGACATTTCAGAGTTTTATTTTCTATTCTTATATGCTTCAGCACCTTGGTTGAGCCAGTCAAGGAACTGGTCGACATTTTCGTCGTAAGCGCGTGCAGGGGCGAGAGGCTGACCGTGGTTGTCGAGAAGCACGTAGTAAGGCTGTGAATTGATACCGAACTTATGACGCTGGAGATAGCTCCATCGGTCACCGACAGTCGAAATGCGTGTGGTCGAGCCATATTCTTCGACCGTGTAGGGTGCAGCGAGATTTTCCTTGTCATCGACCATCAGTTTAATCAGTACGTAACCGTTTTCGATAGCGTCACGAACAGCCTGAGTGTCGAACACCGCACCTTCCATCTTACGGCAGTTGACGCAAGCATAACCAGAGAAATCGACGATAACGGGCAGCTCGTTTGCTTCGGCGTAAGCCATGCCTTCGTCGTAGTCATGGAATTCTTTGAATGTCCCGCCGTAGAGATTGAAATCTTGTGTAGTCAGCGGGGGCGCGAAAGCCGAGATGCTTTTAAGCGGTGCGCCCCAAAGACCGGGCACGAGGTAGACGGCAAACGAGAACGATATTACGGCGAGGAAGAAGCCGAACACACCGGTGTGGCTGCGTTCGGAGTCATGCGAGAACCGTAGCTTGCCGAGAAGATACATGCCGAGCAGGACGAACAATACAATCCAAATGGACAGGAATACCTCGCGGTCGAGTATGCGCCATCCATAGGCGAGATCTGCAACAGACAGGAATTTCAGCGAAAGGATAAGTTCGATGAAGCCCAAAACGACTTTGACAGAGTTCATCCAACCGCCCGAGCGCGGCATCTCTTTAAGAAGCGAGGGGAAGAAGGCAAAGAGGCCGAATGGTAGGGCGAGTCCGAGTGCAAAGCCTCCCATGCCGACAGCCGGACCGAGGATGCTTGCCTGCGAAGCGGCTTCTACAAGGAGTGTGCCGATAATGGGACCGGTGCAAGAGAACGATACCAGAACAAGGGTGAACGCCATGAAGAAGATGCTGAGCATGCCTGTTGTAGACTCAGCTTTATTGTCCATTTTATTACGCCATGATTCCGGTAGGGTAATATCGAATGCCCCGAAGAATGAGATTGCAAAAACTACCAGAAGCGCGAAGAAGATTAGGTTGAACACGGCGCTTGTCGCTATCTCATTGAGTTTGCCAGCATCAAAAATCAGGGTGATGGCAATACCCATCACAAGATAAATTACAACGATGCTGACGCCGTAGGTTACTGCATCGGCTATCGCGCGGCTGCGGGTCCTTCCTTTCTTCAGGAAGAAGCTCATTGTCATTGGTATAAGAGGCCATACACAAGGTGTCAGCAATGCGAGCAGACCGCCGAGAAAGCCGAATATGAAGATACTCAGCCAACCTGCGCCTGTTGTGGTGTCGTCATCCATGTCGACAGGTTCCCACCATTCCGACAATTCAACTTTTGTTGCGTTGGCAGGTACATCAAGTTGCGAGTTGTCGGCCTCGGGAGTCACAGACGGAGCGGTAGCGTTGCCGAAGGTCAGACTGAACTCTTCGCGGGCAGGAGGTGTGCATGCATCGTCGTTGCATGCCATATAACTGATTGTTCCGCTGATGACAGCTCCGGTAGTACCCCCCGTCAGACGGAATTTCTGAGAGAAAGTTACCGAGCCTGCAACCCAGGGAATGTTCAGTTTCAGGATGTCGTCATAATGGCTTTCAATGACTGTCGATGCTTCCACGTCGCCAATCAGTTCGAGTCCGTCGGTCGGATTGATTTCGAATGTTGTGGGAGGGGGCAGTGGAGTGTCAGGCATGTCGGGCATTTCAATGCCGTAGATGTGCCAGCCGTCGTTTATGTCGGCATGCCAGTTGATGACTCCTTCAGTCGGAGAAAGTTGGTCGATTTCTGTTGTCCACGTTACATTGGACGGCATAGCTGCCGTCGCTGAAAATGCAGATATAAAAACAACGAGGATTGCGAGGGCTATGCGGGTCAGTCGTATTCTCATCGGGTTTTCTTGGAATGGTTTAATTCAGATGGGTTATATTCAGGTATGATAGTCGTTATTGTTTCGGTTTTTGGCGGGGTGCAAGTGCCACCGTTGCAGCTCATGAAATAAATCGAGACTTTGACGCGCGCGTCTTTACGCTCTTTGAGTGTGAAACGCTGAGTGAAGGTTACGTTGCGGTCCCACCATGAAAGGGTCTTGCCGAAAAGCGGGTCCATCTGGGTGATGGGCGATTCTGACGGTTGGATTGCACCGTCAAGAGATATACCCGTCGACCCGGAGAAGTCGAAGCTTGTGGCTTTAGGCCCTCCTGCGGGCATTTCGAGTGCATATAGATGCCAGCCTTCCGAAATCAGAGCTTTTATTGAAATTTCACCTTCGGTCGGAGAAGTCATTCTCACGGATGTACGCCAGCGCACGGGACTTTGAGCCTCTGTGGCGAAAGTGATTGTCATCAGGGCAATCAGCAGAAAAAGAGCCTTTTTCATAAGACCTGGAGTTTGAGTATGTGGTTATATGGTTTCTATGTGCAAAGATACTATTTTAAGCCCGAAGCAAAAATATAAAAATAATGAAATCTTAACGAGAGGAAGCTTTGTCGTGCGCGTTAATCTGGTCGACTATCTGTTGCATGCCTTTCACCGATGGATGTCCCTCGATGCGGTCAATGTCGACGAGCTGTATCCTGTCGACGTCGTATTTGTCGCATATCGTTGCAATAGATTTTGTGACATCTTCACTCAGGTCATTGTTGATTAGGAACACAATCTCGACCCCCGGGTAATATTCTTTCATCGATGCAAGCATATAAGCCATTGCAGGTCTGAAGTTGTAGAGGTCCTCTTTAGTCCAGTCGGAATATTTGAAATCTCCGATAGGCACCTTCGCCCACGAATCGTTTGTTCCTCCGAAGATATATATTATATCGGGCTCGCCGAGGTCTTTCATACGCGCGATAAAAGACCAGTCGGAGTAGTCGTTGCCGCGATAGCCTGTATTGCAGACTGTTGAACCTGAGAAGGAATTGTTTTTGCAAATGCGGTAGCCGCGCTCGCTGATAAGTTTGTGCCACCATGTCTGGTCTGCCTGTCGGACATCGGTCTTGCTGTTTGACTTTTTCCAGTACCAGACGGCATTTGTGTCGGGATAGACGCAACCTTCGAATGTTGAATAAGAATCACCTAATATCGACACGCCCTTCTTGCTTTGGGCAAGTATGGCACCAGGGAGGACAAGAATGGCAAAAAGAAGCCCGAAAATCAGTTTTTTCATAACACAAATTTGAAATTTCGGTAAAATTAGCCATTTCTCCGCAAATTTGAGCATACAGCGCGCTGAAAAACTTTTTGAGCGGCCTGTTTCGCAAAGGAATTTGGCTGTTATTTCGCGGAAAATGTGTAATATTACCTTCCTCAGATATATTTATATAGTC
>CAMWNF010000104.1 GCA_947175535.1 uncultured Bacteroidales bacterium | reverse complement strand
TTGCTGATTCAAATGCCTCCCGCGCATCCGCCGATGCCTCTAAAGCCGCCTCCGAAGCATCCTCCGATATAGCCGAAGCCATTCGTGCTGCGCAAGAAGCTGCCGAGACTGCCGCCCGTGCCGCCACCGAAGCCAAAGATGCCGCCGACCGCGCGCAGGTCGCTGCAGCTCAGGCGGTCAAAGCCTCGGAAGAAGCTGCCGCAACCGACGAAGTACCCGTTGCCCGCTCAAAAGCCCGCGAAGCCGAAGAAGCCCGCATGGTCGCCGAATCGGCGCAAGCTGCCGCCGAAGCTTCTCTATCGGCAGCCCAAGCCGCTCAGGCTGCTGCTGAAGCCCTCGCCCTCGCTCAGAAACAAGAAAAAACAGAGACCGCAGAGATCTCCGAGCCCTCAGTGCCCTCCGAGCTATCCGGCAACCACACTCCCCGTCACCTCTTCGCCCTCAAGACCAACGTCATCTACGACGTCCTGCTGATGCCCAACCTCGAATTCGAATGGCTGTTCAACGACAAATGGTCTGTCGCTCTCGAGGCAGACGTCGCCTGGTGGAGCAACGACTCCCGTCACAAATACTATCAGCTATTTATGGTGTCGCCCGAAGTGCGCCGATGGTTCCGCACGCCTGAGCCCTGGCACGGCATGTATGTCGGTGTCTTCGCCGGTGCAGGTAAATATGACCTCGAAAACGGCGGCACAGGCTATAAAGGCGAAGGCGGCATGGCGGGTGTATCGTTCGGCTACATGTGGCCCATCTCGCGTTGCTTCTCCCTCGAAGCTGCCGTCGGCGCAGGATATATGTACACACGCTACAAAGAATACATCCCCTATGACGACCACTACCTCTATCAGCGCACCAAGTCGCTCAACTATTTCGGTCCGCTCAAACTGAAATTTGCTGTCGCATGGCGGTTCAACGACATTAACAAACCTAAGAAAGTCAATCCCGCAATATGAAATTATACCACTTATTAATAACCGCAGTTTCCATCGCAGCCGTCTCGTCGCTGACGGCGTGCCGAAAGGATTTGTGCTTCAACCATTTCCGCACAGCCGCTGTCAGCCTCGACTGGGAGCAGGAATGGGAACGCGACTATGGCATGGCTCATGCCGACAACTGGGATGCCGCCCTTCACGGCTTCGGCTACCACGAGCTCCGTCCTGACGTCGCTGAAGGCGTTACGATGCTCACCTACACCTCCGACATCTCGCCCCGCGAGACATTCATGTCGCCCACAGGCGCTGATGTCAACGTCGGCGAGCCCGGCGACCACTCGCTCCTTTTCTACAACAACGACACTGAATATATCGTCTTCTCCGACGTCGCCTCTCTGCCTGACGCCCGCGCCTACACGACGCCGCGCTCACGTTCGACCATGAGCTATCTTTCTGCCCTCTATCCCAACGCCCGTTCGACCAATCCGCCCGACGTGCTCTATGCGGCTTATGTCGACAAAGTGCCCGAGATCGACCTCCACGGCTCAAAACCCCTGCCCGTCAAGATGCAGCCGCTTGTCTACACCTACGTTGTCCGCTACGAGTTTGAGCACGGCATCGAGCATGTCGCCCTTGCGCGCGGAGCACTCAGCGGCATGGCGGAGTCGGTCTATCTCCGCAACGGCGTCACCTCCGAGGAGCCGACGATCATCCTCTACGACTGCGATGTCAAGTCTTACGGTTGCGAAGCCCATGTCCGCTCCTTCGGCGTGCCCGGCTTCCCAGACGAATACTACGGACGTTCGGCAATGTCGCGCGCCGACCGACCCTATACCCTCAACCTCGAAGTGCGTCTGACCAACGGCAAGATCTACGAGTTCAACTACGACGTTGCCGACCAGATTGCCAAACAGCCTCGTGGCGGCGTCATTCGCATCACCGGCATCCGCATCGAGGACGAGCAGAACCTTGCTGATGCCGGTTTTATAGTTGATGTCAGCGACTGGGGCGAATATGTCGACATTGATCTGCCTGTCGGCGTTTTGAAATAATCCAATGAAAATCAATTAAATAATCAATTTTATATCTTTTAACCCAAAATCTTATTTAACAATGAAGAAATCTTTCTTATTTCTTGCTGTTTGTGCAGCCGCGCTGACAGCTTGTACTTCGGAAGAAGTGATTGAAGAAGGCGTTCAGAGCAATGCTATCGGTTTCCAGCAAATTGTAAACAAACCATCTCGTGGTCTTGATGCTGAAAATCCGCTGACGGCGTTTTATGTATTTGGTTATTATACTACTGCCGAATACCCTACAGAACCTGTTACTATATTCTCAGGTGATAAAGTGACAAAGACCGGCGAGAATGATGGTAAGGGAGTGTGGGGCTATGATAACGCTCGCTATTGGGTTCCCGACGCAACATACAAATTCTTTGCTTACAGTTGTGAAAACAATAATGGTCCCTTAAATGAAGAAGCTGCTAATGGTACTGCCGGCATGACTCACGATGCCAATGGTTATCCCACTGTAAAAATAGCAGAATACATTTGTAACAATGACCATCAGCATGATTTGGTTTTTGCTGTAAAAGAAAATGTTGTTGGTAAAGAAAAAGATAATGCAGCAGTTGCATTGACTTTCTCTCACCTTCTTACAAAATTAAAAGTAAAGTTTGTTAGTAAATTCCCTAATGATTACAAGCTGAAAATTTCAAATGTACAGATCAGTAATATCTATACAAAGGCTACTTATAGTTTAGCTTATAGTGCTACAGCTCAAAGTGGTAACGCTACTTGGACTACTTCTGGAGAAACTGAATATGCTCTTAATGTAAAAGATGGTAGTAATATGGTTGCATCTGCAGAAATTCCTGCCGTAGGTGAAACGCCAAAAGTAGATGCCGTAAATGCGGAAACTGCTGAAGCGTATGTTATACCTCATAAATATACTACTACTAATGTGCAAGTAAGCTTTAAAGTTGACTTTGTTAATGGTGACAATGTAATGATGTCTCGTGTATTTACAGGCTCATGGACACCTGATTGGCAAGCCGGATATTCATATCTTTACACAATTAATGTAACAGGTTCAGCTGCTTCACTTGAAAAGATTGAATTCGGAGATCCTACAGTAGGCGATTGGACAGAAGCACCTGGTAATAATACTATCACTTTCGGTGCAGAAGCAGTTAATAATTAATTATACTTAACCGTCGCGTGGGTCGCGCGATCTGCGTGACGGTTTTCTCCCAAAAACTTAAAATCCCCTCCCCTCAACCTCAAAAACAATCACTTTCATGATGTTTGACAAAATCATATATTCTGTATTTGCAGCCGCAGCTATCGGTGCTTTAGCTGCATGTACATCCTCGACCGAAACCGAAGAACTCCAGTCTGCACAAGTGCAGTTCAGAGCCTCTGAAATTTCGCGCTCCTCACTCACAACCGCCGAGACAATAAAAGAATCGTCTTTCGCGGTTTATGGCGATATGGTCTCGTCTACCAATGCTGCAGCAACCCCTACCGTTGTTTTCGACGGTACGGAAGTTAAGTATGCTGACGGAGTATGGTCATATAGCAACCCCCAATACTGGTTTCCCGGACAGACATATTCGTTTGTCGCCCTCCATCCCGCAACTCCTGCGGGTATAGAAGCCCCCAAATATGAAAATAACAGCTTAAGCTTCAAATATACCTCTCCGACAAACTACACCGAAGCGGTCGACATGCTCGTGGCAGCACACCGCAGGCAATATAAGGCGGGTAATCCCCACGCGGTCGCTTTTGGTTTCGGCCATATAATGGCACGCCTCAATTTTGTTGCAAAACTCGATCCCAATGCGGCTGCTTCGAGTATGGTAATCAGGCGTCTGGCTCTCGTTAATGTCAGCACTAAGGCTACTTATTCCATACAGCCGGCTATGATATCTGTTGGCACGGAAACTGATGACTTCATCGGCGGTTGGTCTGACTTTAGCGAACCGACTGGTACTTTATTCGAAATTAATAACTATGTAACCGTACCGGCAGGAGGACAACAAGAAATTTTTCCCATTGAAAACCCTTTGCTTGTAATCCCTCAGAATCTTTCGCAAGACATTAAGGTCGAGATAACCTATAGCAGAAGCGGAACTGACCCCAATCCTATAATTGCCGAAGCGAATCTATTTGCCCCGTCAATTGTTCACGGCGGAGTTTGGCAAGCAGGCCAAACTTACACTTACACGTTCACGTTGGGTAACGACGACTATATAACATTCGATGATCCGACTGTGCAGGATTGGAATGAAGCTGAAGGAGCCAACTACGTTGTCACTGACTAATAAATATTTAAGCAATGATAAAAATAATAAAATATACGGCTGTGACGCTTATTGCTGTTGGAGCAGCATCATGCAACTCAGCTGACGATAGCCTCAAAGCTCCTGTCTCACCGGAGAAATATATCTGCTTTGGCGTGCCTGAAATCAATGTCAACGCCACTGTCGATGATTTTGCCGGCTCTACGGGATCGCGTGCCGCCCATCTTACGAATACTCTTGAAAATTTTCAGGTGTGGGGCTTCTGTGCGCCCAACGACCTAAGCGGTAATATAAACACCCAAGTGGTTGATCAGACATGGAATGACAAGTCGGTGTTTTTCACTACCACGCCTGACGTGTTTAATAATAAAAAAATAACGGTCAGCAATGGTTTTGCAAATTATGAAGGAGAAAAGCAGGAATGGAGCGGAACGGCTGATGCCCGATATACGTTCGTAGCGGCATATACACCGAGCGGAACATTTGCAATGGGAAGCGGAAGTGTTACAGCCGGTTCGGAACATGGTCCGAGATTGAAATTCACCATGCCGAGAACCTCAACCGATAAAACTACTTTACTCTATCCGGCTGATCAACCTGACGCACTCGTTGCTGCCCGCTTCAATCATCAGCAGGCTGACGGTCGCGTTGATTTGTCGTTTTTCCATTTTATGACCGGACTACGCTTCAAATTTCATAACCACACGGCCGACAAAGATTTGGTTATAAAACGAGTAACATTTCAAGGCATTTTCCATAAGGAAGCAACTTTCGATTTCACAAAGGATAAGCCTGTTATGACTGTGGCAGGGACTTATGCCGGCACGTTTGTACTTTTTGATTCGGCTACTGGCCAGACAATTTCTCACGGCACAGCTGATTATATGGGTGGAAACGAATTGCCGGTGACATTCTTAATGCTTCCTAACCCGGATGGTACAATAGAAGCCGATGGTAAATTCACACTCGGCAGTGAAAAAGAAATACGCATAACCTATAGCTTAGGCGGCGGAGAGGATAAAACTTTTATTCACGGTAACAATTTTACCCTTAATTATACTCCTCAGCCTAACACTCTCCATACCGCTCATTTTAACTTCGTGGGTGACGATTTCGTTGTTTTCTTCCAGGCAGATGATGAAAAAAACTGGCAAAACGGTTCTGACAACGATGTTATAATCCATTGATTTCTTACCTCAACATTAATGCTGTTCTAAAAATATGATTAATTCACTTAAAAAATATACGATACTCGGTGCGATTGCGGTCCTTATTGGGGCAGTTGCTTCGTCGTGTAGCGAGGACGATCTTTTCTCTCCCGACATGGGCGGCGAAGGCGAAAGTTACATAACTTTCCGTTGTGCTGATATGCTCGAAGCTTTTGTCGGTGAACATAATCCTGCATCACGAGCAGGCGGTTCTAAGACCCCCGAAGAAAAGGCGATAAACACCCTACATGTCTTTTTCTTTGATAATGAATCCGGTGATTTATTGGTCGAAGACACTTACTCTAACTTCCAACCATATCAGAGGCTGACGAAAAATACTTCGATGCTGAAGATTCCTACCGGAGAAGGTGTCAGCAATGAATTCAAGAATAAATATAAGAACGTTCACATTGTCGCAATTGCTAATATTGATGCGACAGACGAAGCTGATGCAGCTACCGATGCAGCTAATAAATTCTATACTGAAAAATATAGTAATGACGGTAAGATCATGCAGGCAGGTCGTAATGTGCAGGCTGATATTGCTGCTGGCGAAGCCGGTAATAATGGTGAAACTTTTGAGATAACGAACTACAGTGATCTGCAGAAATGGGTGTACTATCCGCGTATCCGTATGAATGAAGACGGCACGGGTGACATATCAAAATTGCCTGAAGCTGGTATGCCTATGATCGGCGAGTTGAGAGGTGTCGATCTTTCTCAGAAACCTGCAACCACGCCTATTGTTAATATGCAGGCTCTAATGGCAAAGGTTACTGTTTCAGTTGATCTCCAACCTGATCAGACAGCCGGTAACTATCCGCTTTTGAAGATTACAGGTTATGGAGTTCGCAACATGCCGATTGCCGTGCCTTTCCGTCAACCTACGACTGAAGTCATAGACGGAAAAGGTGGTAAACCTACCGGAGTAACTCCTAATGATGTATATGCGAATTATTTTGAAAAATACGATGTGACCAATGTGTCGATGTTTCATAAAGGAGATAGCCCTGTAGGATCAACCCACTTCGTTTGTGATGACGAAGCTCATGAATTCATGGTATCAGCCAATGTGACAATCAACGAAGATTCTGATCCGGTAACGTTCTCGTACTATACCTTAGAAAACATCAATCTTCCTGATTACAATGCTAAACGTGCCAATGGAGAGGAGGCTTTCAATGCAGCCTTGGTGCCGCAATATCCTACTGGAGTGAAAGAAGCTGATAAACAGCGTTGGAAATCAACATTCGCGTACTCTGACCGCGCTTCAGCTCTGATTTTGAAAGGTGAATACACAACTCATCAAGGACTCACTTATAACGCTCAGTTTACGGTCTATATGGGCTGTACTGTTGGAGTCCCTGATCCTAATATCGATTTTCAGGTAAAACGTAATCACCGCTACGATAATAATATCGTTATTCACGGTCTCGATTATATCCGTAACTCAGAAGACGAAGTTTACAACTTCGACGGACGCGTAAACGTAACAGATGACAATCCCTTCTATCTCGCTATTGTCAACGAACGTAAGGTCGATGCTCACGCTACGGCGCTTCCGATGGACGTTTGGTTTATGATGCGCGAGGACGGCACCGGACAATTGTTGGAGGATCCGGGCTGGGACTCGGAAATCTCATTCACAGTTCGTAATCATGAAACTGCCGCAGGCAACTGGATCCGTATGGAAAAGGTTACCCGCGAAGAGATGGCTGCCGGTAATTTTGCTCCGGGTACTGGTGCGCGGTCCTATTTCACGACTGATCTTGTAAAAGGTCAAACAGCAGGGGAGAAGGGAGAACTCGAAGATAATTGGAAAATGACTATTGATGGAGATACGGATGGATCGCGATCGCGAATATATTTCTATATTGATGAAAACGTACCGACAGACGATGATGGAACAAATTATGGTGACCGAACGGCTATTATAGATATAGTTTACACCCGTAAAGAAGGTGGAGTGGAAGTCGACCGACGTGTCCGAACACTCGAAATAGAGCAGAGAGCTCTTTTGCCTGTAACCGCTGATGGTTCTGTTTCTTGGATGGAAGTCTACGAAGAATATCTTGATCATAGCGATCCGCTTGATCCCCACAATGAATACGGTGAGTTCTATAATGATGGTCTACCTTGGGGATTGGAAGGTGTTAATGTAAATTTTGGGAATCCAGAATCAGGGAATGATGATTATCAGGTATATAATCGACAAGGTGCATTTGCAATGACACGCTGGGCAGTGAATCGTAGTGATACAGATCCTCTATCAAATGTTAAGCTATTTAATACTACCAAGCCATCTTCCGCATTTCATTATTGTTATGGTAAAAATAAAAGAGATATAAATGGTAATGCCGTAGTTACGTATAATAATGATTTCTCTATTGCAAAGGGATGGTACATGCCTGGTATTAGAGAACTAGAACAGACCTTTTTGAAATACTACAATGATTTTGCAGAATTTCGAGGAAATTATTATTGGTCGTGCGCGTGTGCACAAAAAACAGCCACAGGGCAAGGTAACACTACCAACGATTATGCCCGAGCAACTATGATAATTTTTAATGGAACATCATATACTTATGCTGAGAGTCATTGTCGCCATTACCAAGCTTTTGTCGGTTGGGTAGATGCAGGACCTGGATTTCAACTTAGAACTAAGAAAAATCGTATCCGCGCATTCTATCGCGTAAATTAAGAATTTTACGGAAAAACGCACGGTGTTGTGCGGCTGCATTGTTAGGCAGTCGCACAATTTTTATGTAAAAAACGTATATAACCACCTTGTAAGGTCACAACCGCTAAAGCGATTACACGTCCGCCAAAAAGCGGTCCGCGCAAGATTCCCCTCGTCCGACCCGTCCGAAAAGTCAGACAAGTCCGATCCCTCAAAAAATTTCCTCTCCGCGTCCTCTCCGCGTCCTCT
>CAMWNF010000103.1 GCA_947175535.1 uncultured Bacteroidales bacterium | reverse complement strand
GGATAGCGACCCATCAGTCTCTCTCATTCTATATATGGGCGGTTTCACTGTTGATAGTTGTCGGTAAGTCGGTAAGTTTTGTTATGAGTGAGCCTGCAGGGGCTATCCCCGTCATGATTGCAATAGCAGGTGCATCGTTGGTTGTTTGCATTATTCAGTTTGTAATCGGTCGCAGAGTAGGGCGACGCTTCGGAGACCCTGTTGCCGGAGCGCAAGGACTTGCTCAGAAAAATACAGTGCTGGCTATCTGGATGGCTCTCAATTTTCTTAACCCGATTTCATCGGTAGGCCCGGCTTCATACATACTTTGGCAGAACACTATCAACTCCGGGCAGCTCTATTTCAAGACCAAACGCAAACATTAACGCGCTCTGCTTGTTGTTAATGATATATAATGTAATATACCCTTCTTATGAACAGCATGTTTGAAATACTTATGGAACTACCGTTGTTTCGTGGAGCCACACGTGAGCGAATGGCAGAAACAGTCGGTATGGCTAAGTTCCATTTTCTGAAATATCTTCCCGGAGAAACTATTGTCGAGGCAGGTGCGCCCTGCACACATATAAAATTTATAATTTCGGGCAGTGTTCGCTCAAAAATTGTCAATCCTGACAGTCGTTTCAAGGTGAGTCAGACTCTTGTCGCGCCAGACGTAATATCTCCCGATTATCTTTTCGGCAGGGCTACGAACTATCCATGCACCGTTACGGCAATCGAACCGACAGGTATTCTCCAGATAGCCAAAAACGATTATATAAAGATACTGAATTCCGATGAAGTGTTCATGTTCAATTATCTTAATATGCTGTCCATGAATGCTCAGAAGTCTGTTAGCGGTGTGCTTGCATTGACGACCGGCAGTATCGAGGAGCGCATAGCTTTCTGGATAGTAGCCCTCACCCAACCGAGTGGTAAAGATATAGCCCTCGAGTGCCGTCAGCGCGATATGTATTCGTTTTTCGGCGTTCAGAGGTCATCTTTCATAGCGACTCTCGATAGCATGAAAGAGCGTGGATTGGTCACTTATGACTCGACAAAAATCGATATTCCTGACCGCCGTAAGCTCATCGAACTGCTTGAAACCAAATTGCACGACAACATTACTCACGACAATGACTGATGTCGGAAGACATATTATTTTTATCGTCGTCTTCGTTTCATCGTTGTTTCCGCTGAAGGCTATTGCCGGTCATCATGGTCCGAAAACTCTCGATGAGGCTATAGATTCAACGGATTGGTATTTATCGAAACGTCATGTCTTCAGTGCGGAAAAGGAGAAGCAAATCGCAGGTTTATATAGCTCAAGCGAGCTGAATAATGTCAAAGATGCAATTGCGCTCGGACGCGAATACAGACGATATAATGTTGATTCGGCAGCCGCTTACTTCAATGATGCTATTTTTCTGGCGGAAGAAAAGAACGACCCTGCCTTAGGACGATTGGCTATGCTTGAACTGGCTGCGGTCAATCCGTTGCGGGGCATAATAAAGGAATCTGTCGATATGTTTGAGGCAGTCGACCCTGCGGGACTTGAAAACGAAGAATTGCATACATACTTCGATAAAGGTTTTGACGTTTATGTCACTACTGCGGCATTTTATGCGGATAATACGCTCGGTAAGGACTATATGCAGCGGGCGTTGACTTTCAGCGACTCTCTGGTAAGACATCTTCCAGCAGGCTCGGCTCATCAGCTTTATCATAAGGGCTGGAGTGCCATGCACAGAGGGGATAAACCTACCGCTGTGGCAGAATTGCATGCTGCACTCGACCAATCGGCATTCGGACAGGAATTATATGCCCGTGTAGCGGCTACTCTTGCAGACTATTATCAGAATTATCAGCGTGATTACGATAAGGCGGCTTATTACCTTGCTCTATCATCCATGAGTGATATTGCTGCCGGGACAAAAGAGACTACGTCACTTCAGCGTCTCGGACTGGATTTGTATCGCAGAGGCGATATTTCGCGCGCCTACCGCTATCTGACTGCCGCACTTGACAATTCAATCGAATCCGGTTCAAAGATACGTTCGATTGCCGAGATAAACACCCTGCCTGTGGTTTCAAAGGCATATAACGATAAAGATGCTTCGCGCATACGATGGCTGTATATTCTCGTAGGTGTGTTAACTGCAGTCGTAGTTGCGTTCGGTGTGTTGTCATGGATTACATACCGTTCAAAACGTCGTCTGTCGGCCTATCGTGCGCGGCTTACTGAAAGCAACAGTCAAAAAGATGCATATATAAATCAGATACTCGCTCTCTGCTCATCATATATTGAAAGAATTGAGGACCTCAACAGACTTGTTGTCCGCAAAGTTAAGGCAGGGCAGGGTCAGGATTTATGCAGGATGGTTGAAAGCGGAGAGATGCTCCGCGAGCAAAGCGATAAATTTTTAAGCTCTTTCGACAGTGCGTTTCTAAATATTTATCCGGACTTTGTCGAGCAGCTCAACCGACTTATGCGTCATGATGCACGCTTTCCGGCTATATGCGACGGTAAGCTGACCCCTGAACTCAGAATAGCTGCATTTATGCGCCTCGGAGTCGATGATAGTGCTAAAATTTCGCGTCTGCTCGGACTTTCTCTTAATACGGTTTACACTTATAGGAACAAGCTGAAAAATCGGGCTGCCGACCGCGATAATTTTGAGCAAAGCCTAAAGAATATTGGTGATATAGGCTAAATAATCATTTATATTTTACTATATATCTATATTTATTAATATTCTTATAATAAGTGTATTAATAAAATATTTGCCTTTGTTTTATTTATATTGCGCTTATATCTGCATGCATGTCCTTGAGGCGTGCATTAACTTTGCGGTGTAAATAATTAATGGTCTAAGAAATATAAGGCTTGTTTAAAGATTTAAGTAAAAAAGGATTTTAAATGGTTTTAGGTATTTAGTGTTAGAGACACTCCAAAAAAGTCCGACCCGCGAGGGCCGGACTTTTTGCATTATATAAACTATTTTTTATTGGCGGATTTCTCCGAGAGTTCTTCTTTCGAATGCGTCTATATAGCTTCCCGGAGTGGAATTGAAGATTTTTATGTTACGGCTATCGGCAAATCGGCGTATTTTGTGATAGCTCAGAAAAGCGGTATAGAAACTCTGGATAATCTGATGGAGTCTGTAACCCCGGTATTCGTTTCGCGAGCGCTCTATCTCTTTGTTGTCATCCTTGTAAAAGTGATTCATGCCTGAAACAACTTCGTTTTCATCGGTCACATGCAAATCACGCATCCAAGAATGGTCTGCGCCACATAGATATATGTTTTTGTACCCTAAAGCGATGCCTATCATTATGGAGGGTATAAGCACATTGCGCGGGCGAGGCATCGCGAGACCTTTGCTATACGCGATTTTTTCAAAACCACCAAAACCCTCGACGCCTACGGCATTGAAAGCGTCGAGTTTTACACACTCCGGAAGTTTTACGGATGTTCTAATAGTTTTTAGGTAACGACGGTCTATAAACAGACGCATCTCCCAGTCGACTTTGCCGATATTTTCCCAAAGGAGTTTTATATTCGGTTGGTTCGATGCTCTGAAAAAGTGTGGGTCTGCCAGTACATAGTAATCCGGTTCTATGTTTCTGAATTCCGGGGTATTGGCTGCGAAATTAACTGCGAGGGTAGGGAATTCCTTTAAGACAACTCCGTATTCGTCGATTGTTTGGCACAAAGACGGACCGTTTGCCAGGATTATGAGCGGCTTCTCTGCATCGACAACCTTTTCTGTGTGAGTCGGACGCGACTGAAGGATTATTTTGACCACTCCTTTTGCTGATGCGCCGAGATTGTCGAAAAATTCAGAGACTTTCTTGGTCGTAGACATGGGTTTTAAGATATTCGGTTACAGATACAGGAGTGAACTTTCCGGTAGTACGGATTTTTTCGCACGAGAAAGTGAGAGTCCTATTAACTTCCTCCAGCTTTTTCTTTCCAAACAACAGTTTATACCACTTGGGTTTGAGTGAAAAAATACGCTTCTGGGCGATTCTCCATGCAAGTGCTTCGGCAAATTCGTTGATTGTAGGATCAGTGCCGTCGGAGACATTATAAATATCATTGTTTCCTATTACCGCTCTTGCTGCATCAGGGAGCGAAACCGCATGCACAACGCTCATACGTGCATCATTGCCGTCAAGTGCTATATAGGTGCCGCGGTAGATTTTCTGAGCCATTTCTCGAGGACGGCCATTCATTCCTGTGCATACTATATCCGCGCATCTGAGGATTGTGGTCGGTAATCCGGCTTTTCGGCATATGTTTGCAAAGTGTTTTTCTTCCGCTATTTCTTCGCTTTCATCCTTCACCGCTGTCAGTTCATTGAAATTCGAGCCTTCCGTTACGTCATATACGGCAGTTGTCGAAATCATCACGGCAGCCTTAGCATCATCAGGCGTATCTGTGATGCGATACTCGGGCATATACCGCTCGAAATAAGGTCTTACAAAGTCTGTCGACGGAGTGAACAGGAATAGCGGTGGTCGTAAATCTTCAGTGGCTTCTGACATAACTGCGTTGTTTTGTCTGCAAAATTACAAAAAAAGTGATGCCATGCAGTCCGATATAGAGCGAATTTTAATAAATTTGCAGTTCGAACAGACCAGAATACAAAACGCGATTATGGATAAAAACACCGCAGGACCTATAAATATCAATATCAAGGCAATCGTCAGAGAGCGCCTTGGCGGAGCTTCGCGTCTTGTACCGGGATATTTTGTGCGTAAGCTCGAGAAGCTGATTTGTCAGGAACGGTTAAACGAACTGCTTGCGCGTAATTATCCTATGGAAGGAGCTGATTTCTGCCGCGGAGTGCTTGACAATTTGAGTGTTTCCGTCGAAGCGGTAAACATCGACCGACTTCCTGCTGTAGATAATCGCCGCGTAATCATTGCGTGCAATCACCCTCTCGGGGGACTTGACGGGATGGCTTTGATAGACTTTTTTACCCGTCATTACGGGGGTAATCTGAAATTTATCGTCAACGATCTTCTGATGGCGGTGAAGCCCCTTGCTCCTGTATTTTTGCCTATTAACAAGCATGGCAGGCAGAGCCGCGAGTCGCTTACCGCCATAGATCAGGTGATGAGCGGTGATGATCCCGTACTTATTTTTCCTGCCGGACTTTGCTCCCGTCAGTTGGAGGCAAATGGAGAAATCGCCGATCTTGAGTGGAAGAAAATGTTCATCAACCGAGCGATAGCATCACGTCGTGACATAATTCCGTTGTATTTCGACGGCGAGAATTCCTCGCGGTTCTACTCTTTCGCGCGCCGTCGCGAGGGGCTTGGTTTGAAATTTAATTTCGAGATGGCATTATTACCTTCGGAAGTATTCAAGGCTGAAGGAAAGACCTTCCGGATTAATTGCGGACGCCTTATTCCCTGGCAGAGCCTTACGGGTGGAACTGAAGCGCAGAGTGAGGCAGCATATGTGCGCCGCATGGTCTACGAATTGAAAAAAGAATTATACAACGATTAATATCACATTCATAAAAATATGAACCAGCGAATCATCGATCCTGTAGATACAGACCTAATAGAAGCAGAACTGACCGAGGATTGTTTCCTTCGCGACACCAATAAGGCGGGTAACAAGATATATGTTATCGACGCGCATAACGCGCCTAACACCATGCGTGAGATAGGTCGTCTGCGTGAGATAGCGTTCCGGCTTGCCGGCGGCGGCACGGGAAAAGAATGTGATATCGACGAGTTTGACACAATGGTTCCACCTTGCAAGCAGCTGATTGTTTGGGAACCTGAGAGCCGGTTGATTCTCGGCGGTTACCGTTTTATATGCGGACGTGATATCCGCCTTGACAAAGAAGGTCGCCCCCGTATAGCTACGGGTCATATGTTTAACTTCTCTGACCGCTTCCTTGCTGACTATCTTCCTTATACGATTGAGCTTGGTCGTTCGTTCGTCCGACCGGAATATCAGTCGTCGCGTGCTGGTGCTAAAGCTATCTATGTGCTTGATAATCTTTGGGACGGTCTCGGTTCGCTGACTGTCGTCAATCCCGACATCAAGTATCTATTCGGTAAGGTGACGATGTATCCGAGCTATATGCAGACTTGCCGCGACATGATATTGTATTTCATGAACAAGCATTTCCCTGACCATGACCATCTTGTGTCACCTATAACCGCCCTGCATACCGATTACGATGCGGCTGATATGGAAAAACTTTTCACCGGAGATGACTTCAAGACTGACTATAAGATACTGAACGCTGAAGTTCACAAATACGGTCTCAGTATTCCTCCGCTTGTCAATGCCTATATGAGTCTGTCGCCGACCATGCGTATGTTCGGAACCGCCATCAATGATGAATTCGGAAATGTTGAAGAATCAGGTATCCTCTTGGCTGTTTCAGAGATACTCGAGGAAAAGAAACGCCGTCACATAGAGTCGTATACCCGCAACGTCAAGCCCAATAAATAATATCTATCGTCTGAGACGCTTTGCAATAAACTGTATCGCTTCACGAAAGATAACTGACCCGCTGCCCCACATCACCACACAGTAAAGTCCGGCGGCTATCACAATTTTAAGGGCGAGAGCCCAATATATATTGCTCACTCCGGCAGTGACGAACCAAGTTATTGTCATCACGCTTCCTGCAGCCACAACGTAGGGCAGAATGTCAGAGAGCATATCAATGAGTCTCAAGCCGGCGTGACGGGCGGCGAAACGCTGCCAGACGAAAATCCATATGATATTGATTGCCGTATAGCATATAAGCATTATGTCAAGCCCATATCTATAACTTATCACCATGGCAATGAGTTGAGTGCAGCCCAGTGCTATTGTGTTCCACATATATATACTCGGACGACCGATGCTGTTGAACAGATTTCCGAACAAAGTCGCCAGCGGCAAAAAAGCTCCTCCGATGCATAATATCTGCATTATCGAGGCGGCTGCCAACCATTTGTCTGTTACACTTATGACTATCAGTTCGTTTGCGATTATCGCGAGACCGAACATCGCAGGAAAACTGAGAAAGGCTGTGAAACGCATCAGTTTGCGGAACACGCGCAGCAGCCTTTGCGGTTCGTCGACTGTCTGGCGGATAACGGGTTGACCGACGCTGTTAATCATTCCCGACAGTGTGGAATAACCCATTGTGGTCCATTTATTTCCCTGAGTATAATAACCCGTGGTGGTCATGCCGTAGAACCTGCCTAACAGCACGGCGAAGAAATTGTTGTTGAAGTGAGTGAATATCGATACCGCAATCTGTTTGACGCTGAACGGCAAAAGTTCGCGGATTGCTTCCATTGAGAATGAAAATTTAGGTCGCCATTTGACAGAACACCATGTCAGTGTTGCGACGCAAGTAGAGTAAGTGACTGTCTGGATTGCAATTCCCCAGTATTCCATTCCGCCTAATGCGCAGCAGACGCCTGTTATGCCTGAAATAGCCACAGATATGAGCCATATTGTGCTGCGACGTTTGTTTTGCAGATTTCTGAACAGATAGGCTGACGGCGCTGTCGCTGTTGCTCCGATAAAGAAACTGAGGAATAAAAATCTTGCGAGTGAGACCATTTCCGGCTGCCCGTAGAAACGGGCTATCGGTATGGCGAGAAAAAACATTGCCGTGTAAAGCGCACCGCCGATAACGAGATTGAACCAGAACACCGACGAATAGTCCTCGTCGCTCACCGTCTTTTTGTTGACGATTGCAAGGGTGAAGCCGCTTTCCGAAAATATTCCCGCTACGGCTGAAAACACAGTCAGCGCGCCAATCATGCCGTAATCGGCAGGGGTGAGTATGCGTGAGAGTACGATGCCGAAAAGCAGATTGAGCAGCTGCATGCCGCCGCTGCCTATGCCGCCCCAGAGCAATCCGCTCGCTGCCTTTTGTTTCAGATTATCCTCACCCATCGCCTGTCAGCTATATCTCTCGTCTTGAATTAATGCGTTCCTGCCAATATAAACTATTTGACTTGAATAGCAATATCGCAATAGAAATTATAAATATGATAGCAAACAATCCTGCACATCCTCGCATAATCAATAGTATTTTCTGCGATATTAAATTTATGCAAAATCCTGTGACGGTTATCAGTATGATGCATATTGCAATTGTGACTACTGCGATATATTTTAAACGTTTGCCCGCCGGTGTCCTGGAATATCTGGCAATGGCTGTATCCAGATTTTGCTTATTTTCAAGATATCGTTTCATGCAACCGTCTGTAATATTATATGATTGGTAAAGTTACAGATTTTCCTTGAAATAATCCCGTATTCATTTATGAAAGTGTCAAAATACATGATTGGATGCCACTAATCCCGCTAATTGTTACAATATTATCTGATATATAACGCAAAAGGACAGTCTTAAGACTGTCCTTTGCGGAGAGAGAGGGATTCGAACCCCCGGAGGTGTGACCCTCAACGGTTTTCAA
>CAMWNF010000102.1 GCA_947175535.1 uncultured Bacteroidales bacterium | reverse complement strand
CTATTTTCATGCCGGTTTCGAGTCCTGAGGATGGATGAGTTGAGAAATCACCGTCTGCAGGTACCGTTGTCTGTTTGAATGACGGTCTGATTGTTTGTTGCAGCGGAGCAGACTGTGATGCCGGTTTTCTGAGCGGTTCAAATCTGTTGAAACTGCTATATTCAGTCCGGCTTTTACTTGCTGCTGCGATATCCGAACCGGATTCAGCACGTAGAAAACGACGGTCGATATCGGCGATGAATCGCGAAGGCTGGCATGTCTTGGTCTGTCCGTTGTGAAATCGCGATGATGCATAGCTCATCATACAATATTTTTTAGCGCGGGTCAGTGCAACATAGAGCAGACGACGTTCTTCCTCAATTTCCTGGGGCGAAGACATGCTCATAGACGATGGCAGAAGTTCCTCCTCCACACCGACAATGAATACATTGGCGAATTCAAGACCTTTGGCGGCATGTATAGTCATCAGTGTCACTTTAGGCTCGTTAGTTTCGTCTTCAGAGTCCTGATCTGTTGCAAGTGATACCTCACTTAAAAAGTCCTGAAGTGTGGTGTGCTCGTCATCTCCCATTTCAATTTTGTCAGCCACGAAACTCCGGGCGGCGTTCATAAGTTCTTTGAGGTTTTCCTGTTTTGAAATGCTCTCGGGAGTTGTGTCTGAAAGATACATTGCCAATAATCCGGTATTGGTAATTATTGTCTGAGTCATTTCATCGGCGTTGAGTCCGTTTCGTGCAAGTGCACCGAAACTGTCAATCAGAGCGGCGAAGTTGGCGAGTTTGGTCTTGGTGCCTTTATTGAACACTACGCCATATTCATCAGGATTAAATACGACAGATGCCATGCTGACCTGATGTTCGATGGCTGCCGCAGCTATTTTTTTTATTGTGGTTTCACCGATACCTCGGGTGGGAGTGTTGATGACTCTTTTCAGTGCCTCGTCATCATTGGGATTTATTGCCAGGCGCAGATATGAAACAGCATCTTTGATTTCTTTTCGCTGATAGAACGACAGACCGCCGTAGATGCGATACGGTATATTGCGTTTTCTCAGTGATTCTTCCAATACACGCGACTGGGCGTTCGTACGGTAGAGGATTGCAAATTCATCAAAGCTTTCGACGCCTCGCATCTTCACCTGAGATATGCGGTTAGCCACAAGATAGCCTTCCTCGAAGTCGCTGTAACTCTTTACAACTTCAATACGCTCTCCGACATCGTTGCGGGAGAATACCTCTTTGGGTATCTGCATCGAGTTCTTCGCTATGAGAGTATTGGCGGCGTTGATGATGTTCTGGGTTGAGCGATAGTTCTGTTCGAGTTTGAAAATTTCGAGGGTAGGGTATTCGCGTTTCAACTCAAGAATATTGCGGATGTTAGCACCTCGGAAAGAATAGATGCTCTGTGCATCATCGCCTACGACACACAGCGTGCCGCTTTCCTGAGTCAGTAAGCGGATAATGCGATGCTGGGCGAAATTGGTGTCCTGATATTCGTCGACAAGCACGTATCTGAAGTATTCACGATAATGTCTGAGAATATCCGGATTGTCTGCCAAAAGTATATTTGTATAATATAGTAGATCGTCAAAATCCATTGCGTCAGCGACTTTACATCTGTCCATATACGCTTTGTAAATGGCTGCTGTAGCTGGTCGTTTCGCTCGTCGGTCTGCTTCAATCAAATCCTTGTCTCCAAGATAGTTTTCGGGGGAGACGAGAGCATTTTTCGCCCACGAAATAGCATTCATGACGGTAGATGCCTTATATACTTTGTCGTCAAGCTCCATATCTTTGATTATCATTTTAACCAAGGATTTTGAGTCTGATGCGTCGTATATGGTGAAATTGCTTTTGAACCCGAGCCGGTCGGCATGGATATGTAGGATGCGTGAGAAAATTGAGTGAAAAGTACCCATCCACAGTTTTGACGAAGTCTGTGAGCCGACAAGAACTTCTATGCGCTCGCGCATCTCGCGGGCAGCCTTATTCGTGAACGTCAGAGCAAGAATGCGCCAAGGTTCATATCCGTTTACGAGCAGATGCACGATTTTATAGGTCAACACGCGTGTTTTGCCCGAACCCGCTCCGGCGATAACCAGCTCAGGTCCGGAAAGATATTCTACCGCCGCACGCTGCTGCTCATTAAGTTTCGACAGATAGTCTTCCATCAAAAGAACTTGTTGGTTTCTGATGAATATTCGAATCCTGCCTCGCCAAGTTTCTTTTCAAGCTCTGCGCGGTTTATATCAAGCTCTTCACACATGCTGTCGAGTGATGAATAATCATCACGAAGTTTGGTGTTTACGTAACTGAGAAGTATGAAGGGGTCTGAAGGTAAATTATCCATTTCAATTCATTTTATTCACAAATTTACTCATATTTCCTCAAACTTTCCGCCTTTGAAAAATTTTATATTATTTTTGTATTAATAATGAGTGTTATGAAAGCTGATATAATCAAAGGTTATTCACTTGCTGCATTTGCAGCTGCGGCATACGGAACGAATCCTGCATTTGCGCTTCCGTTATACGCACAGGGCATGAATCCTGTTTCTGTCTTGCTGTTCAGGTATATTATAGGGCTGCCTTTGCTTTTGGTGCTTATGAAAGTCCGTGGCATAAACATCGGTTTGCGTAAGTCCGAGATATTGCCCGTCATGGTTCTTGGAGTGCTGATGGCATTCTCATCTCTTTCTTTGTTTGCAAGTTATGAATACATGAATTCAGGAATCGCGTCAACGTTGCTTTTCGTCTATCCGATAATGGTGGCAGTGATGATGATATTTTTCTTTAACGAAAAATTCAAGATGTCAGTCGCTGTGTGCCTGCTTCTTATGTCAGTCGGGTTGTTTTTCTTATTAAAGCCTCAGAAAGATACTGAATTGAGTCTGTTCGGTTTTTTGCTTGTCATGATATCGGCTTTGACTTATGCGCTATATATCGTTATTGTCAATGTTTCGAAAAACGTAAGCCATATTCCGACGACAAAGTTGCTTTTTTATATATTGGCATCAGGCAGTCTGGTTTACATTGTATTTATATTTTCCGGTACGCAATTGACATTGCCTGTCCATTCGTTCGGATGGCTTAATCTTTCTGCATTGGCTCTGGTTCCGACATTGATTTCTCTCGCATGCACGACTCGTGCAATTCAGCTTATAGGCTCAACTCCGACAGCTATATTGGGCGCTTTGGAGCCGGTTTCGGCTGTGATATTAAGTGTGACTGTTTTAGGACAGACCTTAACCGGCAGAGAGATTGTCGGAGGCATTTTCATTGTTGTGGCAACAACTGTTGTCGTCGCCAGTGAGCCGATAGATAAAGCTCTACTGAGTGTCCGTAAAATGTTCCCCCGCAGAAATAAAGCCTGATGTCCCGAATATTTTATTACCTTTGCATGAATAAAAATCATATAAGCTCATACTCATGTTGACCACTGAAACAATATCTGACATAATAGCTAAAGCGATAGCGTCCATAAAGTATCCGGAAGCACCCTTCGGACTCTATGCCCCGATAGAGTACACTCTTGAAAGCGGGGGTAAGCGCTTGCGTCCGCAACTCACCCTCTCGGTGTGTTCGGCTCTCGGTGCTGATGTAAGCCGGGCGATTGATGCTGCGTTAGGTATAGAGATATTCCATAATTTCACTCTTCTCCATGACGATGTGATGGATTCCGCAGATATACGACGCGGCAGGCTGACTGTGCATAAACGCTGGAACGATAATACAGCGATATTGTCGGGAGATGCGATGCTGACCATGGCAGTTCAATATATTGCCCGTACACCGTCTGATGTCATGCCGCAGGCGATGGAGCTGTTCAATCGCACCGCCATGGAAGTCTATGAGGGGCAGCAGTATGATATGGATTTTGAACGCTCTAACAATGTTACTGTTCCTCAATATATTGAGATGATACGTCTTAAAACTTCCGTTTTGCTCGGTTGCGCATGCCGGATGGGCGCGATTGTTGCATGTGCTACTGATGATGTTGCACAGGCGTTTTACGATTATGGCGTAAATCTCGGACTTGCGTTTCAGTTGAAAGATGATTGGCTTGACACATTCGGAGACCCGTTGGTATTCGGCAAACAGATAGGTGGGGATATAATAAATGCAAAAAAAACATGGCTCCTTATCAACGCTCTTAGCGAGTGTCGTGATGAGTTGCTTGATATTCTTGCTGAGGACCTTGAACCCGAAGAGCGTATATCACAGGTGACTGCGGTGTATAATCGTTTGAACCTAAGTGAACGCTGCAATAAATTGATAGCTGAGTATTCTGAACGGGCTATTATGGCGATTGACGCTATTGAACTTTCGTCAGACGCAAAAGACTATTTCGTTTCGTTGGCAAAAAAATCGGTAGAACGTACTCATTGAAGCCGTAATGAGATTCATTGACACTCATACTCATTTATATCTACCTAATTTCAATAACGAAAGCGAGAAAGGGGATGATGCTGTACGTCGCGCTATTGACGCAGGAGTCGACCGTATGATTTTTCCGAATGTCGATAAGACGACAGTCGTCCCTATGCTTGAGCTGGCTGACCGCTATCCAGACAATATATATGTGGCGATGGGACTCCATCCCACCGAAATCGGAGAAGACTGGCAGGATGTGTTGTCTGAAATCGAAAGTGAGTTCGAAAGTCCGCGCCGTTATGTCGCTGTAGGAGAAATAGGCATTGATTTATATTGGGATAAGACGTTCGTTGAGCAGCAGATGCAGGCTTTTGAAAGACAGGTTGTCCGTGCTGCCAATTTGAACTTACCTGTTATAATCCATTGTCGCGAAGGTTTGAGCCAGACACTTGAGGTGTTACAGGCTTATCCTGATTTGAAAGGTGTATTTCATAGTTTCGGTGGCTCGGAAAAGGATGTAGAAGCTATCCGTAGGATAGGTGATTTTTATTTTGGTATCAATGGCATCGTAACTTTTAAGAACTCAGGATTGAGGGCAACATTGCCAGCTATAGGGTTTGAACGGATTATAGTCGAGACTGACTCTCCATATCTCGCACCTGTTCCTCATCGCGGTAAAAGAAATGAATCTTCTTTTATTCCGCTTATAGCTGCGAGTATTGCCGAAGGTATGAATACAGACTTGTCATCGGTGGCAGAGGCGACGACGTGCAATGCCGAGATGCTTTTCAGTTTATGAATATTTAGCAATAGGAGACATTTTGATGCAATATTGCTATATTTTGATATGCAGATATAGGGGTCGAAAATAAATATTGTGGAAAAATGCTTTGTGTTCTGACATTATTTTGTAACTTTGTGAAATAATATGCTCACAGTGTTTATTCCATGATAAAAGCAGCTCTCGAAAAAGTCATCAATGAAGATATGTCAGCCATTTGGTCTGTGCTTGATACGGACCAAAAGAGATTGGTGGCTGAAAATCTTGAAATTCACAACTTTAAGAAAAATAACTATATCTATCTTGAAGGCGACGAACCTGAATTTCTTTGGTGCCTTTTCAAAGGGAAAGTAAAGAAAGTCAAAGCGGGAGTGGGGGGCAGAGTCCAGATTCTAAGACTTATCAGACCGGTGCAATACTTTGGTTTCAGGGCTCATTTCGCAGAAGAGCATTATGTGTCGAGTGCCATGGCTATCGAGCCGTCGACCGTGGGGTCACTTCCTCTTACCGTTGTTGACCAATTGATTCAAGACAACAATAAAATCGCAAAATTCTTTATTAAAGAACTGTCGCGTAATCTTGGCGGTTCTGATACCCGTATTGTTACCCTGACACAAAAACATATTCGCGGTCGCCTTGCGGAATCACTTATTTTATTGCTTGACCACTACGGATATGAGGATGATAACTCTACTCTAAAGATTTATATGGCGCGTGAAGATCTCGCAAGTCTGTCAAACATGACGACCGCCAATGCGATACGCACTCTTTCGACCTTCGTAAACGAGAAGATTATAGTTGTCGACGGTCGCCGTATAAAAATCATCAACGAGCCGATGCTCCGCAAAATCAGCAAACTCGGCTATTGATTCTCTGTGCAGCTGCTTCATACGGTTTTATATAGGTCTATTCAACTTTTGTCTAAAATTGTAGGTTACGTAGTTACTACCGATTAAGAACTGATGAAAGCACACGGGATCGTCTAAAAGTAATATCAATAACTACAAAAACAGTTCCTTCGTAGAATCACTTCGAAGGAACTGTTTTCCTTTAATAGATTATTAATTCCTTGATATTATAATCGTACCCTAAAAATTCCGAGATTTGATTATCTTTCCAATAAGATTGGTAGAAATAAGCAGTAAGCTTATTTATGTTGCTTTCCGTGAAGATTCCTTTTGTTAACCATTCAACATAACGTCTGTCTTCTATATATTGAAGTGTTTTAGGAAGAGTTATTTCTTCTATATCGCAGTGATAAAAGGCGCGCCAATAAATATATTCCACACCATTCTCAATTAACACTTTATTAAATTTGCAATAGCCGAATGCGTGATTATATATGTCTTCACAAGAAGATGGAATAGTTAGGTCTCCAAGTTCGCCACATTCATAAAATGCACACACGCCAATGGATGAAATATTTTGGGGAATGGTTATTTGTATTATGTTTGAACAATTCCTGAAGCAGCCATCTGGTATGAATTCTAATTCAGTTGGGAGATTTATAGATATGAGATTTCGGCAATAAGCAAAGGCGAGATACCCAATATCTTGAATACAGTCAGGCAGATTAATATTTGTAATTTTTTCACATTTATAAAAAGCTTGTTGATTTATTTTTCTAACGTTATAAGATACACCTAAGTAGTTGATAGGAGAATAGATTTTGATATCCCCTTTAATTTCTGATTTATCACAGCCGATTACTTCGAGGTGCGAGTCGACAATCTGATAAAGAACATAGTCAAGGTAAAAAGAGTCGTTTGATGCAGGCGAGAACTTAGCTCCGTTGGATGTGGAACCATCAGCTTTAATTGTTATACTCAATGCTTCAGCAGGATTTTTAGGACCATCATCATTTGAGCATGAAGCACACAATACAGCAGGAATAATTATTGCTGCAAAAAACTTTTTTAGAATCAAAATTTTCATATGAATTTGTTTATTAGGGGTTTGTAGTTTCAATTAGTTTTGATTTTTTTAGATGTCCTTTTAGGCTTGGATATTTTTTGATAAGCTCAGAATATCTGTTGCTATAATTACAAAAGGGAGAAATAACAATTACAGGATTAAGAATCTCGAAGTCGACATTAATGTCTATCCCTTGATCACCCTCAATAGCCGTTCCATTCTTGTTTTGAAGATATATACGATATTCTTTCTCAGGAGTATATGACGGCGTTTTGGAAAATGGAATTGTATCATAATTAGGATTTTTTAATGGATCTTTGTATTCCATTTTTGACATGAAAAAGTCAAATTTACTATTGGAAACAGCTTTAACGAAGTTCTCCAGACTGAAAACAATACATATTCCATTATTATCGGTATATGTTTTCCAAAAGAAATATTTATCCCATTTGTCCCATTTCGTAAGACATATAGCCGGGATTAATTCTGTTTCGTGGATAGATTGTCGTATTCTTTGATACGTTTCGTTGTAATTTTTAGTACTTTCCTCGTCAACCCATACCTGAAAAGGTAAGGGAAATTCTCCGAATTCATATTTATCCGAGAAACTTTGACGTCGATTCACGCGCCAACGACCCTTTACTAAATCGTCTAAATTTAGTTCACAAGTATAACGACAAAGTGAAGCATGGATATCCTTGAAACCCTTTCTGCAATAGAAATTTGGTGAATTAAAATATCTTGTATGATATTGTGTAAATAAGACTTTGTTGAAAATAAAAGATTGCTCCATAATTACTTTCGTTGCAATCGTTGTCCCTCCGAAAGCATTATAGATTTGTTATAAAATAAAAGCGTGGAACAATGTTCAGTTTATTCTTTACAGAGGCATCGCCAAACGCCCAACTCAGAAATAAACAGTCCACTCCCACGCCATGCCGATATATCGGACTCCCATGTCGGGAGTGGATAGACGACACGCATGAGCGCATTTTTGACCGCTTTCTCTCCTGAGTAATGAAAATTGGCGATTTTCTGTAAAGAGATAAAGCATGAATACGCTTCAAAACTAATATGTCTGATAGAGTAAGACCTCTATCAAATGCGAAGTTACGGAATTCTTTTTTATATAAAGAATCATTCGTCTGAAAAATCAGGGCAACAGCATTAAAAAATGTAGAGGAAAATTGGGGATGTATAACGGCAAAGAAACTCCGCGTTAGCGGAGTGTTAATGTTAGCCAACCGCAAGCCTCGCGTAGCAGGCGCAGCCGTTGGTTATAAAAGTTACAGCATCTTATGCTCGGCATAGCCGGGCGTCTTTCATGATAGGTTTGGTTATATAGTATTTACCGGTTTTACCACACCAGCGGCTTT
>CAMWNF010000101.1 GCA_947175535.1 uncultured Bacteroidales bacterium | reverse complement strand
ACCCGCTTCCCGCCACACTTTGAGATTGCCCCGATGCAATCACCTTACTTATTGGAATCTCCGGCAAATGTCCTCGATAACGAGTCCGGCAAGCGTCAGTCCGAATATCGCTGTAATATGCATCAGCGAACCGTTGACTTGAGCCTTACGCGATGGTGCATGCCCATTGGCATCTAATGAACCGACCGCACCGTCTTCGTCCGTCGGACCGACATTTTCGAGTAGTTCGTCACTGTAGACGCACAGGAATTTACGTCGCGGCATGGAATCCGTTTTCTTGAAACGTTGACGAAGCGCGCGGGCAAGCGGACAGCCCTTCACGTTGCGGAACTCCGCAACTGCGATGCGCCTTGGGTCGAGTTTCAGAGCGGCACCCATCGAAGAATAGAATTTAGCCGCCGACCGTGTTGCCCTATCTATAAGCAGCCCCTTGTCCTTGAGCGAATCAATTGCGTCTATGATGTAGTCATAACTGTCGAGGTCGAAGTCTCCCGCTGTCTCTGCGGTGAAGACCTCTGCGCGGGCGTTGATGTCAGCAGTCGGATTGATGGTCTGCAGATGCTTTTTTAGCGCGTCGACCTTCACCTCCCCGACAGTCTCTACCGTCGCCATTAGCTGACGGTTGATGTTACTGACGCTGACCCGGTCGCAGTCTACGATAGTCAGATGACCGACTCCTGTGCGCACAAGGCTTTCCGCACACCACGAACCGACACCGCCTACTCCGAAGATGATGACACGCGCCTCGGCGAGCCGCTTCATGGCCTCGTCGCCGAGCAGACGGCGTGAACGACTGAAAATTTCTTCGCTGCTGTACATGTCAATAAGCGTTTGACTCGCCGTTGAACGCATTGATAAACGTCCTGACGATTATCTTCAGGTCGAGCAGGAAGGTCCAGTTTTCGATATACCAGACGTCGAATTCCACCCGCCGTTCCATCTTCCACAGCTTGTCGGTAACTCCGCGGTAGCCGTTGACCTGCGCCCATCCCGTGATACCGGGTTTGACGATATGGCGCACCATATATTGGTCAATCAGCTTGGAATAATCTTCAGTGTGCTTGAGCATATGCGGTCGCGGACCGACTATCGACATATCGCCTTTCCACACGTTGATAAACTGCGGCAACTCGTCGAGACTTGTCCTGCGCAGGAAATCGCCGAAACGGGTCTTACGCTTGTCGTTAGGAGTCGCCTGACATGAGTCCGCTTCCTTGTTGACGTGCATGGTGCGGAATTTCAGACAGTTGAACGAACGCCCCTCATAGCCCGTGCGCTGCTGCTTGAAATAGACCGGTCCGGGCGATGTGAGTTTGATGGCGATAGCTATAGGTATATATATAAAAGGATAGACCGTGACGAGAAATATCGACGAAGCCACAAAGTCAAAAATTCGTTTGACCGTGGAGTTGAACGGATTTTTAAGAGGATTGCGACGACCGGCGAGCACGGGCATCGCTCCGATGCTGTGGAGTTCGAAACCTCTGCCCAGAGTCGGGTCTGCCGGTGGAACAAGGAAAAATTCCACCCCGTTGTTATCAGCGATTTTTATCACCGACTGCATTTTGCGGCTTCCGTCTGCCAATGTGTAATATATCTGGTCGACCTTGTGACCGACAACGAAATCGGCGAGCGACTCGAGCGTCCCCCTGTATTCACCTTTATATTTGAAATCCTCGTTACATGCGTCATCGAAAAATCCTAATATCCTGTATCCGAAGCCGGGGTCTGAAGCAAGTTCCTCGCGAAGACGCTCCGAAGTACTGTTCGTCCCGACTATCACCGTGCGGGTGTAGTTGTAGCCTTTCCGTCGGAAATTCTTCACCAGACGCCGCGAAATGACATTCCACGTCGGCAACGCTACAATCATCAGACCGTAATACACCAGATAGAGATGAAGCGGTATCTGGCTTTGACTCAGTATTTCGCTGAGCGACAGAAAGAAGAGCGCATGAATTCCGACACCTATAAGCCCGTCCGCCACAACGCGGTCGAGCAGTATGGCTCGCTCTTTATGCTGCACTCCGCGGTTCCTGACGAGCACGGCGAGATAGCTGACGTTGACGAGCACCCACAACAGTTTTAGGTCACCGGCGGGAGCGGCGTCCGTCATGACGAGTGTCAGCCAGAATACCAGATTGAACAGCGCGAGATCGCTCAGCGTGAAACACAGTCTGAGATATCTGCCGTAACCTGAATGTCGTGTGAGCGGAGTCATTTAAGGAAGGTGGATCGGGGCATGGATAGGCAGCGACACCGGCTCGTTTGACCGATGTCGCCGGGATTATCAGTTTTGGTTATTTCAGCTTGCTGTCGATGAGCTTGACCTTCTCGGCAATCATATCAAGGTCAGCCTTGATACGTTCGATTTTACGCTGGAAGTCACGCACCATCGAGTCGCCAGTCTTGCTCTTCGAAGAGAGGAAACCGAGGTTGTTCTCATAAGTCCTCAGTTCGTTGCGTTTCGCTTCAGCTGCACGGAGCATCCGTTCGCGTTCGCGGTACAGCTTGTTGTCATCGCCCTCGATTTCAGCCATCGACGTTTCGAAGCGGTCCATGCGCGCACGGTTTTCCCTGACGTTGAGGGCGTCGCGGATTTCGTTGACCTTGCTGCGGTATGCTTCATAGAGTTTGTCTTTCTCCTTGAACGGAACGTGACCTATCTGCTGCCATTCGTCCTGAAGTTCTCGTAGCTTGGCGAGAGCCTCCTCGCGCGATGCCTGAGGGTCGATTTCTCCCAAGCGCGCTATCACGTCGCGTTTAGCCTTGAGGTTGGCTGACTCTGTCTTCCTGACACCCGAAGTCGCTTTCTTTTTCTGTTCGAAGAAGTAGTCGCAGGCGGTGCGGAAACGCTGCCATACCTGTTCGCCGTGCTTCCTTCCTGCAGAACCGATGGTTTTCCATTCCTTCTGCATCTCGACAAACTCGTCGCCGGCTTTGCGCCATTCGGTGCTGTCCTTGAGAGCTTCTGCGCGTTCGGCGAGAGCAGTCTTGGCTGCGAGATTTTTTGCGAACTCGTCGTGAGTGGCGGCGAAGAATGCGGCTTTGGCGGCGAAGAACTTGTCGCAAAGCTCGCGGAAACGGGCAAACAGCTGATTGTTCATCTTGCGCGATGCAAAGCCGAGTTTTTTCCATTCGTTCTGGGCTTCGATTACATTTTTGGTCATCTCGTCCCATGCGGCAAATGATTTCAGACTGTCGAGACTTACGGCTTCGAGACGTTCGCATATAGCCGTTTTGCCGGCTTCATTTTCAGCTTCGCGTGCCTTCCGTGCTTCGAAATGAGCCTGATACCGTTTATTGATTTCGGCTGATGCGCTCTTGAAGTTGTCCCAGATTTCATCGCGGATTTCTTTTGCAACCGGACCTATCTGACGCCACTTGTTATGAAGTTCCTGAAGACGGCGGTAAGCTGTGATGACATCTTCTTCCGTTGCCAGACCGACGGCTTCGTTGAGCAGAAGTTGCTTGCTGTCGAGATTTTTCTTGAAATCGTAGTCGCGCAGCTCTTTGTTTATCTTGAGATTGTCGCTGTAGCGTTCGCGGGCGTCCTGGAAGCGTTTCCATACTCCGGTTTCCTCTGTCGGAGCAACTTCGCCGAGAGCGTTGAACTCGTCCTGAAGCTCGCGGTAGCGCGCGAATGTACGGTTGACGTTATCGGTGTCTTCGGCGAGGGCGATGATTTCCTCGATGATTTCGTTCTTGCGTTTGAGATTTTCGGCTTTGATTGCTTCTTGCTCTGCGGTGTAGGCGGCTTTGCGCTCGCGGGCGGTGTTGAGCAGCGCCATTATCTCTTCGCCTTCCGCATCGGCGTCTGCCACAAAGTCGGCAGCTTCGTTGCCGTCTTCAATCCAGCGGGCGCGTGCGGCATCGACTTCGTTTTTATGGAGTGTGACATAAAGCTGACGCAGGCGTCGCAACTCGTCACCCGACACTTCCGCCGGGTCTTTCTCCGCGAGTTCACGCGCACGCTCGAGCACTCGGGCGATTGTCATTTCGGTTTCTACAACGACCTGTTGTCCGACCGCTTCTGTCATCTCCTCTTCGGCTGCTGCCTCCGGGTCGACTGATTCGACTGTCAGTTCAACTTCTTTTTCTTCGATAGCACCTGTTTCAGGCGTCAGGTTCAAGGTCTGTTCCGCTGCTTCGTGAGAGGTGGCTGCGGAAGGATCACACATTTCCATAATAGTCTTGTTAATAAGTTTTCGTGACAGACTATGCCTATCACGCCGCCAAATTTAGTAAAAAAACTTTATAATTATTCTTTTATCATTATTTTTGTTGGAAATTTTGCATCAATTACCCGAACCATAACCCATATATCACGGTTTATAACTTACAATAACATTCATCAATTATGGAGAATTTCACCTTTTACAGCCCGACTTTATATGAATTCGGCAGAGGCGCCGAGGAGAAAACCGGCATGCTCACTTTTCTGATGGGAGTCAAGAAAGTGATGATTGTCTACGGTAAGAAATATGTCAAGTCAAACGGTCTGCTCGACCGCATCGAGATGTCGCTTGACACTATCGGCATCGAATATGTCGAATTCGGAGGCATCGAGGCAAATCCGACCGACGACAAGGTCTACGATGCGATTGCCATAGCGCGCGACAAGCATATCGACGGTTTGCTTGCCATCGGCGGAGGCTCGGTTATCGACACAGCCAAAGCCATTGCGGCGGGTGTTCCTTACTCAGGCGACTTCTGGGATTTCTTCTCGGGTAAGGCGATGGTCGAGAACGCTCTGCCGGTCGGTGTGGTTCTTACCATTCCCGGGGCGGGCAGTGAAGGTTCGGGCAACGCTGTCATCACAAAGCGTGAGACCCTCCAGAAAATCAGTCTGCGAACCGACAGCATCCTGAAACCCCGATTTGCGATTGTCAATCCTGAGTTCACATTCACGCTCAACGCTTACCAGACCGCATGCGGCGTAGTCGACATGATGTCACACATCATGGAACGCTATTTCTCGCCGACAAGCCGCGTCGAAGTTTCCGACCGACTGGCTGAAGGTCTGTTATTGTCATTGATTAATGAAGCGCCGAAAGCCCTTGCCGACCCGACCGACTATCAGGCACGTGCTAATATCGAGTGGGCAGGCACACTCGCCCATAACGGACTCGTAGGCTGCGGCAGACGCGAAGACTGGGTATCGCATTTTATGGAACATGAAATCAGTGCCGTCTACGGCGTCACCCACGGCGCAGGTCTGGCAGTCGTAATTCCGGCTTGGATGGCGTTTATGGCTCATCACAAACCTTCGAAGGTCGCGCAGTTCGGACGCCGGGTGTTCGGAGTCGAAGCCCGCGACGACCGCACGGCGGCTATCGAGGCGGTAGCGTCGCTCCGCGCGTTCTTCAGTGCCGTGCTCCGTATGCCACTGACTTTCAAAGCTCTCGGCGTCGAGAATCCTGATATCGACCTCCTGGTGAAGAAACTTCACGAAGACAAGGGCGAAATCATCGGCGGCTACTACAAGCTCAATGAGAAAGACACCCGCCAGATTTACGAACTGATGCTCACCGACCCCTCCGCAGAATAAGTTTTATTCTCTGGCAAGCACTCCATCTTAATAAAAGACCCATGAACAAGCAGATAATCGACGGCTGCACGGCGGCTGCACACGTGGCGTATGCAATGAGCGAAGTCGCCACAATCTATCCCATCACTCCCATCGCTTCGATGGGCGACACAGCCCGCAAATGGGGCATGAAAGGACGTCTGAATCTTTTCGGTCAGCAACTCGAAGTCAAGGAGATGGAGAGCGAACTCGGAGCGGCGGGAGCTGTGCACGGAGCTTTAGCCGGAGGAGCGTTGGCGACAACGTTTACTTCATCGCAGGGTCTGATGCTCATGATACCCAATATGTATAAAATGGCAGGCGAACTGCTACCTGCCGTTTTCCATGTCGGATGCCGCTCGCTTGCAACTCACGCGTTGTCGATTTTCGGCGATCATCAGGATGTTATGGAGTGTCGCGCTACAGGTTTCACCATGCTTGTGTCTTCATCCGTTCAGGAGACGATGGACCTTGCCGTAGTGGCGCATCTGGCGGCGATTAAGGGTTCTCTGCCTGTACTTCACTTCTTTGATGGTTGGCGCACCAGCTCTGAGATGGATACCATCGACATTATAGACTACGACAGCATCGGACGGCTCATGGATTGGGACGCGGTGGAGTCTTTCCGCCGACGTGCCATGAATCCCGAACATCCCGACACGCGAGGAACCGCTCAGAACAGCGACGTATATTTCCAAAACCGCGAGGCTGCCAACCGCTACTACGACGCATTTCCCGCCATAGTTCAGTCTGCCATGGACTCTCTTGCCGCTGAGACCGGCAGACAATATCATCTTGTTGATTATGTCGGCGCTCCCGATGCTGACCGCGTAATTGTGATTATGGCTTCAGGGGCGGAGGTCGCTGCCGAGACTTGCGAGTGGCTTAACCGCGAGAAGGGCTACAAGACTGGCGTTATAAAGGTTCGCCTTTATCGTCCTTTCCCTGCCGAACAGCTGCTCGAAGCCCTGCCGGAGACTGTCAAGTCGATAGCCGTGCTTGACCGCACCAAGGAGCCGGGAGCCTCTCACGAGCCGTTGTGTCAGGACGTTATCACCGCGCTATTCGAAGGCGGACGCAGCGATATAAAGGTCATAGGCGGACGCTACGGACTGTCAAGCAAAGAATTTAACCCCTCGATGGTCAAGGCTGTCTACGACGAAATGGCTGCCGAACAGTCGAAGAAGGTGTTCACTGTCGGCATTAATGATGATGTTACCCATCTTTCGTTGGATGTGGACGAGAATGTCAATACCTTTGATTCGACGGATAGTTTTCAGGCTATACTCTACGCAATCGGTAACGACGGCACTGTCGGTGGCACCCGTCAGGCGGCATCGGTGTTCGCCGGCGATCCCAACCTCTACGCACAGGCATACTTCAGTTACTCTGCCAAAAAGTCCGGAGGTTATACCATTTCTCAACTCCGAGTGGCGAAATCGCCGGTCACTTCTGCCTATTCGATAGACGGAGCCGACTATGTCGGTTGTCACAAAGCTTCTTACGTGCGCCGTTTCGATATGCTCGATAAGATTCGCGAGGGCGGAACTTTTGTTCTTAACTCGCCATGGAGTGCAGAGCAGATGCTGACGCGCCTTCCACAGAAGATGCGCCGGCAGATAGCCGATAAGAAACTGAAGTTCTACAATATAGATGCCGATTCAATCGCCGCGCAGGTCGGTCTGGCTCCGCGCATCAATATGCCGATGGAGACAGTGATGCTTTCTTTAGCGGGCATTATGCCGTTCGATAAGGCTTATCAGGCTTTACAACAAACTATTAAAGAAACATATATGCACGAAGGGGGCGATGTCGTAGACCGTAATCTTAAAGCCATTTCGATGGCAGTCGACGCGCTCCACGAGATTGATTATCAGTCGATAGATGGTTGGACGACAACTCCAGACCAACCTTCGCGACGCCCGGCGGCTGTCTATCCCAATACCGCTCTCAAGAACTTTGTCGAGAATATTCATACACCATGTATTCACGGACGCGGCGATGCCATTCCGGTGTCGGCTCTGTCTGCCGACGGAGTGATACCAAACGGTTCAACGGCATACGAGCACCGGCGTATAGCGACAAAGGTGCCTGTGTGGGACGCGACCAAGTGCGTCGAGTGCACGGAGTGTTCGCTCGTCTGTCCTCATGCCGCAATAAGACCCTTTGTTCTTTCACAGGCTGAAGCTGCCAAGTTGCCTGAGACAATTGCCACAAAAGAGGCACATGGGTCGCCCGCACTCGAAGGCTACCGCTTCAGAATACAGAACTATCCCGAAGATTGTCTGGGATGCTCTTCTTGTTCGTTGATTTGTCCGGGTCACGCCCTGACTATGACCCCTGTGGCAGATGTACTTGAGCAGGAAATGGATAATCTCGAATGGCTCAAAACCAATGTCGAACCCAAACCGTCACTCCTGCCCGCCGCGACAGTCAACGGTTCGCAGCTGCGTACCCCCGGTCTGCAATTTTCGGGAGCATGCGCCGGTTGCGGCGAAACTCCCTACGTCAAACTGCTTACACAGCTTTTCGGCAACCGTCTGCTCATCGCCAACGCAACGGGTTGCAGCTCCATCTGGGGAGCCGACTATCCTTCGTCGGCATATTGTGCGACCGATAGCACGGGGCGCGGACCGGCATGGGCAAATTCGCTGTTCGAAGATAATGCCGAATTCGGCTATGGCATACTTCTCGCCATGCGTCACCGTCGTCGTCGCTTGGAAAAGACCGTCAGAGATTTGATAGGCTCGTCAACCGTTCCCGCCTATCTCAAGACTCAGCTCGAAGCTTGGCTCAATAGCTGTGACGATGCAGAGGCTTCGGCTGCAACAGCCGCTCAATTGCTATCGATGGTCGCTCCTGTTGCGCAAGAGTCGCCGGAACTGAAATCTTTGCTCGACCAGAGCGATATGCTGGCATCGAAGAGCGTCTGGGCTATCGGCGGTGACGGCTGGGCCTACGATATCGGTTTTGC
>CAMWNF010000100.1 GCA_947175535.1 uncultured Bacteroidales bacterium | reverse complement strand
AAATGACTCCGGTCGGCTGAGATATGCCCAATAACCCTCGTCGGGACACTGCGGAAAAATGACAAAGGCGGGATATTGCTCTCTGACAACAGGATTGAGCCACATCTGACCGCCGTGAACCAACTGTTTTTCATTATCGGAACCGCGCTCGCCTGCGCCATGAAGGAAAAGGACTACGGGATATTTTTCGCCCGTGATTTCTGTCTCAGGGTGCAAGAAACGGTAGTTCAACGTGTCGCCTTGTGAGGACACAAACGCTTTCCGCTCATATTCGGCAGCATCGTGAGCCGAAACGCTCACGAAAAGCAACAACTGCAAAACCGCACAGATTAATTTTTTCATGAGTTATAGATTTTAATGGTTTTGGTAATAAAATGATTACAGAGATTTAACCCACTGCGAGATAATGTCCAAGACTTCCGGCGAGACGGTTTCTTCGATAGTGGCGTATTCGGTGATTGCGCCGGTCTTACAATGCTGGAGAGGGTGATTCAAATCGTCCATCGCCTGAATCTTGTTCTTTGCATTGGTTCGCAAACCTTTATTCAAGGCGTCCAAATTACTCTTATAAGAGACCTGAATATCTTTTTTGCCGTTCAGAGCCAAAACCGGACAAGCGATTTTTCCTAATTTATCACGTAGGTCCAATTTCAAGAAGTACTGCATGTAGGGCGATTTCATTTGCCCCGCGACGGTCTTGAGATTTTGTTTCAGTTCGGCGGCCAGCTTTGAAGTTTCCAATTTTTGCGGAAACGCTTCATCATTGTCAAAGACCATTGAGATGAGGTCACAATACTCATCTGTTATCTGTTGCGGGTAGCCTGCCTGAGTAAGTGCATACTGATTTTGGTCAAGAAGAGTCTCTTTTCCGGAAACGACCATTCCTGCCAAACTTACTATAAAATCGACTTTCCTGTCGGCACCTAACATCAAGGCAATCGTTCCGCCCTCGCTGTGACCGAGTGCGCCGACATTCTTGAATCTGCGGCGCAAAAAGTCAATGCCTGCAAGAGCGTCGTTCTTCAAATCTTCAGTCGTGCAATTAACCGCGTCGCCGGTCGATTCGCCAAAACCTCTGTCATCGTAGCGCAAGGTAGCTATGCCGTTTCGAGCCAAAGCGTCAGCAATAACCGCAAACGGTTTGTGACCAAAAACCTCCTCGTCGCGGTTCTGAAGTCCGCTACCGGTAATCATAATCAGCACGGGAGTTTTTTTGTTCCATCCGTCAGGCAAAGTCAACGTGCCTTTCAAAACGGCATCACCATTGGCGAAACTAACCTCCTCTTCAGTATAAGGGAACGGTGGTTTCGGAGTCTGAGGGCGTTTAACTTCGGTCTCACCCTGAGTCAGGACGAGGGGTAATTGAATTCCCCTCTGAGTGAATGTGCCGGAGATTTTATCGTTTTCAAACTTACCTTTATACGACGCACCTAACGACGGTATTTTAATCGTAATTTCGTCGGGCGCAGCTCTGCTTATCTGAATTGGAATGCCTTTAGCACCCTGCGCGGGGGAATCGATTGTCGGATTTTCATCATCCAAATGGACCACGAGAGGGAGTTTCATGCCCTGCACTTCGAGATTTCCCGACCACGCGCCGGTCTGAGCATTCGCAACGATAATTCCAATCAGAATATGGAGCAAGAATAAGAGTCGTCGTTTCATTTATTCTATTATTAAGAGAAGCTATTTTGCAATAACAAAGATAGTCAAAAAGTTGGAAATGATATTTTACTTTGACGCCGGGGTGAAAACCGTGTAGCCGAGAAAACCTTTGGTGACGGCGAAGTGTCTTTTCTCGCCGACGCGCGAGCGGGTGTAAGCGCCGGCGGTTACGGGCAAGTCGCGGACAGCTCCGTTCGCGAAGCGCACTTTGACGTAATAGACTTTGTAAGTGCCAGCGGGAACCATGCGGCCGCGACTGACGCGGCGGTAGCGCGTGCGCTCTTCGCTGAATTTCGCGGTCACTTCGGCGAGTTCGTCGTGAGACCGGTCATGGTCAGCAAGGCAGTAGTTAAGGCTCATCATGCCGCCGTAGCATATCGCGCCCATAACGACAGCTGCAATCAAAAGGGACACGGCTTTACTTTTGACTGCCAACAGTTTGGCAATGCCCCCTTTTATCCACAATGCTATGCCCGCGCCCAAGCCGAGTGCCAACAGAACAGGCTCCCACCACTGCACGAAAGTGCGCCACGCGAAAGCATAGCCCGCTCCGACAGCACCGAGAGTGATGAACACCGTCAGCACCCATGCCCAAGTCTTGGATTTTTCTTTTTTATTTACCATCGCAGTGAAACAATAACAAATTCATCAGCAAAGATAGGTAAAACTCTACAACCAACCATTTTTTATCTGAAAAACACAGGATAATAGGCTCTGTTACGCTATAATTGAATAAATTTGAGTATTTTTGTAATCACAGAATTACGAACAATGGATAAAAACACCCTCGAATTTGTAACATACTGCATCAGTAAACTTGCACAGCAGCTAAAGCTAAGCCAAAAAGAGGTTTATAACAGGCTGAAAAGTTCAGGTATTCTGGATAGTTATATTGTTCCCTCTTATGATGTTCTTCATACTTTCAGTTCGCGCTATCTAATGAATGACCTCATTGATTACATGCAGGAGAAAGGAGTGCTTGAAAAATGAGGTTATATCATTCTTCTAATCTTTTGGTATCCAAACCGGATACACTTCACTCCAGAGATTATCTTGATTTTGGTAAGGGTTTTTATCTTACGACAATCCATAATCAAGCAGAAAAATATGCTCAACGATTTATCCGTAGACAACAAGAAGCATGGATAAATTCATATGAATTTATATTCGAGCCCACAGATTGGAATATTCTTGAATTCGTCTCATACGATAAAGCTTGGCTTGATTTTGTGTCGAAATGTCGAGCAGGAGAAGATGAAAGCAATTATGACCTTGTAATCGGGGGTATAGCCAATGACAAAGTAATTCAAACTCTTGATCGATACTTCGAAGGTGAACTCTCTGAGAAAGAAGCCTTAGGACTACTAAAATATGAGAAGCCTAATAATCAATATTGCATCCGCTCACAGAGAATGATTGACGCATGTCTTACCCACATTGATAGTACACGAATATGACAGAAGAAAGTACCATTGTCATGCGCGCATCAAAAAGCGCACGAATTATATTAGCACTTTGCGAGCTATATAACCTTACTACATCGGAAGCTACTGATATCTTCTATAAATCCGTTACCGCAGAAATGATTAATGACGGTACGTCAGACCTTCAATGCCGCAGCGACAAATATCTTGCGACGCTAATCTGGGAAGAACATTTGGAAAGCCCTAAATCTCGGTAATATATTTAATCATAAATAATCATTATAACATTAATCTCTTTGGTGCTTAGACAGCGCGGCGAATGCGATATTTTTTTGTAATTTTGCAGTCGCTAAATCCTTAATAATTCACTTCCAAAAATATTCGCGTCTATGAAACTTAACAAATTTTCTTTATTCGCTTTCATCAGCCTCATAATGCTGGCAGCCGTGCCCGCACAGGCTCAGTTCAACCTCAAAAAGGCCGCCGGCGGTCTCGCCAAAGCCGCCAAAGCCGCCACGCTGTCAGACGACGACATGGTGCAGTATGTCAAAGAATATATCGACTGGATGGACAAGCACAACCCCGTGCTTCCCGCCGACGATCCCTACACACAGCGTCTCGCTACGCTCACCGAAGGTCTGACCGACGTAGAAGGTCTGCCGCTTAACTTCAAGGTCTACAACGTTGTCGACGTCAACGCGTTCGCTTGCGCCGACGGCAGCATCCGAGTGTTTGCTGCGCTGATGGACATCATGTCGGACGATGAACTGCTCGGCGTAATCGGTCACGAAGTAGGTCATGTGGCTCACAAAGATTCGAAGAAAGCATTCCGCACCGCCCTGCTCACCTCTGCCCTCAAAGACGGCATCGCGTCAACCAACGGCAAGGCAGCCGCTCTGACAGAATCTCAGCTCGGCGACCTCGGCGAAGCTCTCGTGTCGGCAAAATATTCTCAGAAACAGGAACGCGACGCCGATGACTACGGCTATGAGTTCCTCAAATCTCACGGCAAGAACCCCAGAGCGATGGCAATGTCGTTCCGCAAGCTCAAACAGCTTCAGGACGAAGCCGGCGCGAAGAAAGCGAGCAAAATCAATCAGCTTTTCTCTTCGCATCCCGAACTCGAATCACGCATCGAGCGCATGGAAAAACGCGCCAACGACGAAGGCATCGAATAATCACGTCTGACGATGAAAAAACTGTTTTACTGTCTGCTGGTCATTGTTGCGGCTGCATGCTCGCAGCCGCATAAACCAGCGGAAATGAACGTTGCGACCTACAATCTGCGCCTTTCTAACGGAGGAGATTCGCTCGCCGGCAACGGTTGGGGGCAGCGTGCGCCTTACGTTGCAAAACTTATCCGGTATCACGACTTCGACATCTTCGGCACTCAGGAAGGCAAGCATCACCAGCTCGAGGACTTGAAAGCGATGATGCCCGAGTATGAATATATCGGTGTCGGCCGCGACGACGGAGCGCAGGGCGGCGAATATGCTGCCATATTCTATAAGCCCGAACGTTTCGAGCTGCTTGACAGCGGTAATTTCTGGCTGTCGACCGACACGAGTCGCCCTAACAAAGGCTGGGACGCGGCTTGCATCCGCGTGTGCACATGGGGCAAGTTCCGCGACAAGGAGACTGACAACACGTTTGTCTATTTCAACCTCCACATGGACCATGTCGGCGTTATAGCCCGCGCCGAGAGTGCCAAACTGATACTTGAGAAAATCAAAGCGTTCCCTGAAAAACTACCCGTCATGCTTTCAGGTGATTTCAACGTCGACCAGACCAACGAGTCTTATCTGCTGCTCCAGAACTCAGGCATATTGGCTGACGCTTACACGACAGCCGAACTGGTCTATGCCAACAACGGAACGTTCAACGCTTTCGCAACGGACGGTTTCACAGACGAACGCATCGACCATATCTTCCTGTCGCCGGAGTTCAAGGTTAAGAAATACGGTGTGCTGACCGACACCTACCGCGCACCCGCAGAAGATGTTTCAGACACGATTGAGACGGCAAATTTCCCGAAAGAAGTCAGCCTGCGCAAGTACACCGCCCGCAACCCGTCAGACCATTTCCCCGTTGCAATCAGAGTCGAACTCGACAGTCCTGCGAAATAAAAAGCGATGAAGCCTTATTTTGCCAATCCGGCGCAGTCGATGCTGTGGTTTGACCTCGACGATACTATCTGGGCGATGACCGACAATTCGGTGGTATGTCTGCGCGAACTCTACGACTCGCAGCGTCTCGACCGGTGGTTTGCCACGCCCGAAGAGTGGGACGAAGTCTATCACCGCATCAATCATGAGCTATGGAGTCAGTACAGCCGCGCGGAAATCAGCCGGGATTTCCTGCGGACAGAGCGTTTCGCCCGACCGCTGCGCATCGGCGGTGCGTCTGACGAAGAGGCACTGGAGATGTCGAAAGCGCTCGACAAACTCTATCTCGAACTGCTTGGCAGCAAAACGGCTCTGATTGACGGCGCCCGCGAGCTGCTTGACGCATTGTCTGAGCGCGGCTACCGCATGGGAATCGTCACCAACGGCTTCCGCGAGGTGCAATACAACAAAATGAAGTCGTCGGACATCGAAAAATATTTCGACGTCGTAGTGCTGAGCGATGAAATCGGCATCAATAAACCCGACCGCCGTTTCTTCGACTACGCAGTCAGCAAAGCATCGACAGAACACATTAATAATATAATGATAGGCGATAACTATGCGACCGACATCGTCGGTGCGCTCGGTGCGGGATGGGAAGCGGTTTGGTTCACCGGAGGTAAGGGTAAGACGACAGAAATCGAAGGTAGTGTGACTGTATGCGACACACTCGCAGAAGTAGAAAAACTCTTCAAACAGGAGCCAGATTCGACTTTTTAGAGCAAAAAATCGCCTAAAAACAAAAATATCACCACAAAAGCAGAAAAAAATATCGTCTGTTTCAAAAAAAAACACGATATTTGCACTTGCAAAATTCACAAAAGCTCCATGTGAGCCATAACAAATTGCGTATCAACGATATTTTAACAATAAATCAATTAAATTCAATACAGCTATGACTAAAGCCGACATTGTAAACGAAATTTCAAAATCAACCGGCATCGAAAAAGCCGCAGTACTTGAAACTATCGAAAAGTTCATGGAAATCGTTAAGGATTCACTCGCTCACGGCGAAAACGTTTATCTCCGCGGTTTCGGCAGCTTCATCGTTAAGACTCGTTCTGAAAAGACTGCCCGCAACATTTCCAAGAACACCACAATCATCATCCCCGCTCACAAGATCCCCGCATTCAAACCCGCGAAGGTCTTCATGGAAGATGTTAAATAATCCAACATCGTATTAACCAATTAAATTAGCGTAAAATGCCAAGCGGAAAGAAAAGAAAAGGCCACAAGATGGCTACCCACAAACGCAAAAAACGTCTGAGAAAAAACCGTCATAAGAAGAAATAATCTTCTGTGCGTTCCATAAAGACGCCAACGCTATACGAAGAACAAACTTGATGCGGGGAATCCTTCAAGGGATTATTATCCCGTTCAAGATTTGTTCTTTGTGTATTTAATGAACTCACATCACCAATAATGAAAAGCGAACTCATCGTAGACGTACAGCCGAGCGAAGTATCCTTCGCCCTGCTGGAAGATTCGCGCCTTGTGTCTCTGCAGAAAGAGGCGCGCAACATCTCTTATGCTGTCGGCGATATCTACCTCGCAAAAGTCAAAAAACTTATGCCGGGACTTAACGCCGCATTCGTCAACGTGGGTTACGAAAAAGATGCATTCCTCCATTATCTCGACCTCGGGTCACACTTCGCGACTTATGCCGCTTTTGTAAAGCAACTGCTGACGGACAAACAGCGCGTTCCGTCTATATCCAAGCTGAAGCCGCTTCCCGACATCGACAAACACGGCTCGATAGCCAACCTCTTGCAGAGCGGGCAGGAACTGCTCGTTCAGATTGTCAAGGAACCGATTTCGTCGAAAGGTCCACGACTGACGACTGAAATCACATTCACTGGCAGATATCTGGTGCTGATACCCTTCAGCGACAAAATCTCGATATCACAGAAAATCAAATCGACGGAAGAAAAACTTCGCCTCCGTCAGCTAATAGAGAGCATCAAGCCGAAGAACTTCGGCGTTATTGTCCGCACCTCAGCCGAAGGCAAACGCGTCGCCGACCTCAACCATGAGCTCAAAACGCTTATAAAGTGCTGGGAAGATGCTATCGCCAAGGCTCAGCGCTCCGAAGCCCCCGCCTTGATTTTCGAAGAGGAAAGCCGCATCGTCGGTATGCTTCGCGACATATTCAGTCCTACTTTTGAAAACATTACGGTCAATGACCCCGACATCTATTCGCAGATAAGCAAATATGTCGCCCTCATAGCCCCCGAACGCAAGGACACAGTGAAGCTCTACGACCGCGACGAACCGATATTCGACCATTTCTCCATCACGCGTCAGATTAAATCGTCGTTCGGCAAAACAGTTTCGTTCAAGTCGGGTGCATATCTGATTATCGAACATACCGAGGCTCTCCATGTCATCGACGTCAATTCGGGCAACCGCGCAAAGGCGACCAACGACCAGGAAAGCAATGCTCTTGAAGTCAATCTTCGCGCTGCCGACGAAATAGCCCGCCAGCTGCGACTGCGCGATATGGGCGGCATCATAGTCATCGACTTCATCGACATGAACAAGAGCGAGCACCGTCAGCAGCTCTACGACCATATGCGTGAAATCATGGCTAACGACCGTGCCCGTCACAATATATTGCCGCTGAGCAAATTCGGGCTGATGCAGATTACCCGCCAACGCGTCCGTCCGGCTCTTGACATCACAACGACCGAACGCTGTCCGTCCTGTTTCGGAAAAGGCGAGGTTCAGCCGTCGCTGCTGTTCACCGACACTCTCCACGAGAAAATCGATTATATTGTCTCGGTGCTCGGGCTGCGCAACTTCGTGATGTATGTCCATCCGTTTGTCGACGCCTATATCAAGAAAGGCATATTCACGTCGCTCTATGGCAAATGGCGCCGTCAGTTCGGTCGCTGCTTCAAAATTCTTCCAGACCAGTCGCTCGCCTATCTTGAATACAAGGTGTTTGATGAGAAACGGAATGAACTTTGCCTCCATGAAGACAAAGACAGCGGTTCGTCATCGTCAGACAAAAAGAAGAACAAGGCTCAGACCCGCGGCAATGATGACACGACGGAAGAAAACGACGTAACGCCGGAAGAAAAACCTGCACAGCCGGAAAAGACAGCCAAGCGACGCAAAAAGAAAAAGCCGGCGGCCGCAGAAAAACCTGCTGAAGCCGAGACGGTCGAGATTGTCGAAGAACCGGTGGAAAACGCCCCAACCGTAACAGAGGTCATCGAACCAGTCGAAGTCAACGCAGAAGTGCCTGCCGAAGCTGCGGCGGAAAAACCGGCGCAACCCAAAAAGACACCAAAAGTCACAACA
>CAMWNF010000099.1 GCA_947175535.1 uncultured Bacteroidales bacterium | reverse complement strand
GCGATGATGGTACCTTCGATTACGTCTTTGTCTTTGACGGTGTTGAGAGATTCGTCGTAGGTCTTGGTGAGCTCTTCACGAGTCTTCTCTCCGGCGGTTTCGCCTTTTTCGTAGGCTTCCCAATCGAAGTCTGCGAGGGGTGAATTTTGTAATTCAGTCATTTAATTAAGTTAATAAATAGGGTTAGTTAAAAAATAGGCTGCCACGGCACAGACCGCTTTAGCGCGGCAAAGATACGAATAATTTTCTATTCCACAAATAGTTTTGGGGTTTATGGATTATTTAGATAGCTATTTTAAATCTTCTTCTTTTACGGTATATTTGACATTAAATGATGTGCCGCCAAAGCTTTTATCTTCTTTGAGGATAAATGGCTGATTGCCCCTACATATGGAAATTCGAGCTCTGCAGCTTGTCATGTTTTGATTCCAATTTCCTCCTGCACCACCGGTAATACTTAAAGTCGTCAATTCGTTAAAAGGACCAAAAGTCCCTTCCCATGATCTTGGGACGCTTAATGTTTGGTTCCCTTTTTCAGTTAAAACATTAACCTTGACTGTGACTGATTTTGAAGTGGGAATTGATACATAAGATTCATACTTGACATAATACTCAACTCTATTCTCTGGGTTTTCAACCTGCTTTGGGGGTTCTAATTCATCTATAATATATGAATGGTCTTTGCTGCAAGATATACAAGCTAATAAAGCAGAAGAAATGAGGAATAAATATGTATAGTATAGTCTGATTTGCTTCATAATGTAATTGCTTTTGAGGAATGTAACTTTATCCATGAACAAAGATAGAAATAATTTTCTATTCCACAAATAGTTTTGGGGTTTTGTTGCGGTAGATGCGGCGGCGTTGGCTGCGGGTGAGTTTTTGGCAGGGTGAGGATTGCTCGGAGAACTCGGAGAACTCAGAGGACTCTGAGGCGTTTGGAAATTCGGGCTTATCGGCGGTAGCTACGGGCTGGGTGGTTTTCTCTTCGGGCTTGGGGCACTCTGCTAACTCGGCATCAGCTAATGTGAGGAGGGTGCGATCGGTTGATTTATTTGAGTCGTGGGCTATGACAAGAAAACTCAGTTTATGGCGGAGCTGGAGAGAGACGAGGCGTTTCATGACGTATGCCGGAGAGGCGTTACGACCGAAGGAAAGGGCAGCGATGCGTGTTACGGAGTCGATGATGAATATTCGTATATCGGTCTTAGCGATTATTCCTTCTATGCCTGATATGACGAGGTCGGCGTAGTCTGTCGGTTCGTCGGGTGAGGTGTAGGACGGTGTGTAGACAAACAGATTTTCCATTTTTTGGACGGAGTCAGCGTGCTCCGACAGCGAGTCGGAGGTGTTGACGTAGACTACTTTCCTGCCGGCAGCCGTTATGTCGGCGGCAATTTCGACAGCTTTAGCGGTCTTGTCGACATCGAGAGGAGCATGCAGCAAGGCGGTAGTGTTCTCTTTCCATAAATTTTTGAAAAGATAAACGGTGTTCTGTACTTTTTTGAAGAATTCGGATGCTGAAATCAGTGGGCTTTTCATAAGAAATGTTGTTTAGATTGTTAATGATGCCGCAAAGTTATAATCAAAATTATTAAAATGCAAATTATTTTGAATAAAAATATCAAAAATATTTCATCCGGCAATTTTATCACCGAGGTGAGTGATATATTTAACTAAATTCCAAGAGGAGCTAACTTTTTTCGTTAAATGGTGTTATATTTGCAGTGCGAAACCTCAACGCGAGGATTCGCTAACCAAAGTTAAACGAGTTTCAACTATAAATTATGAGGCTACAAAGCATATTAGCCGTCGTTACGTTATCATTATCAGCCGCAGCGCAAGTCCCGTCGGGAGTTGTGTCGCTTGATTCGTGCCGGAGCATGGCTCTCGAGAGCAACAAACAGCTGATGATTACCCGACAGGCGATGAAAACCGCTCACTATCAGAATCGCGAAGCATTCGCGGCATATCTGCCCGCATTGGATTTCAACGGCGGATATATGTATAACCAGAAGGATATCTCCATCTTCTCAAAGGACCAGTATCTGCCGATAAAGACGTTCGATATGCAAAAAGGTTCCTACGAGTTTTCGCTTGTGACCAATCCCGAGACGGGAATGCCGATAAAAGGTCCTGACGGTCAGTATATCCCGAAAGATGTGGCATATCTGCCGAAGGATGCGATGACATATGACATACATAATGTGTTCTTCGGAGCGGTAACGCTTACCCAACCTATCTATATGGGCGGCAAAATCGTAGCCATGAACAAGATAACCCGCTATGCGGAGCATCTTGCCGAACAGCTTAACAACAGTGAGGCTGAAAATGTGGTCTATGCGGTCGACGCAGCATACTGGATGGTGGTGTCGCTGAAATCGAAACAGAAACTCGCCCAGAGCTATGTCAATCTGCTCGACACCCTTCAGCATAATGTCAAACTGATGGTCGACGAAGGCGTCGCCACCCGCAGCGACCTGTTGAGCGTTGATGTGAAACTCAACTCGGCTCAGGTCGACCTGACTAAAGTCGATAACGGACTTTCGCTCGCCAGAATGGCTCTCGCCCAGGTGTGCGGTCTGCCGGTGAACACAGTGTTCACGCTTGCCGACGAAGACCTTGAGCGTGCAGATGTGACGGGTGATGTCGCCAACCAGTACAATATGGAAGAGGTTTATAGCCGCCGTCCCGACCTGCGTGCGCTCGAAATCGGAGTGAACATAGCCGGTCAGGCGAAGAATGTCGCTTTGTCGGACATGCTGCCCAAGGTAGCGGTCATCGGCGCCTACGGCTTCTCCAATCCCAATATGTTCAACGGTTTCGCAAAGCGCTTCAACGGAGCGTTTTCGGTCGGTGCGACTGTGTCGATACCCATCTGGCACTGGGGCGGCAACTATAATAAATACCGCGCAGCCAAGAGTGAGGAGACAATCATGAAGCTGCGTCTGAGCGATGCCCGCGACCTTGTCGACCTTCAGGTGAACCAGGCTTCATTCAAGGCACAGGAGGCATACAAGACCTACGATATGACCTCGACTAACCTTGCGAAAGCCGACGACAATCTGCGCACAGCCAATCTGGCATTCAAGGAGGGCGTTGCTACGACCGATAATGTCATGGAGGCACAGACCGCATGGCTCAAAGCCCACTCGGAGCAAATCGACGCCATGATAGATGTCTATCTCTGCAACACCTACCTGAGCAAGGCTCTCGGAACACTTCAGTATGAATATCAGCAACCAAAATAAGAAACAACATATAACACATTAATAAAATGGCAACCAACGATACATCTAACGCAAAGAAAACCGAACGCTCGCTACTGCTGACCATGGGCATAGTGATTGTTGTCGTGGCAATCATCGCCATTATCGGTTTTGTTTTCATGAACAAGCCTGCTGACATCATCGAAGGTCAGGCGGAAGGAACCACAGTGAGAATCTCGGGCAAACTGCCGGGGCGCGTAGTCGAATTCTTTGTCGAAGAAGGCGATACCGTTCATGCAGGTGACACACTCGTGCACATCCATTCATCGGTTGTTGACGCTCAGCTTACTCAGGCTGAAGCGATGCAGGAAGTTGCAGAGGCTCAGAACCGTAAGGTCGATGCGGGGACACGTTCGCAAATTGTCAAGGCTGCCTATGATTTGCTTCAGCAAGCCAATGCGGCCGTGACAATCACTGAAAAGACATACCGCCGCATGGAAAATCTCTATAATGAAGGCGTGATGTCGGAACAGAAACGCGACGAGGCAAAGGCGGCATATGACGCCGCTGTCGCAGCCAAGGGCGCAGCCGAAAGCCAGTATTCACTCGCCAAAGCAGGAGCTCAGAAAGAAGACAAAGAGTCGACAGCGGCAATGGTGTCGGCTGCCGGCGGAAGTGTCGCACAGGTAGAGGCACTGCTCGAAGACAGCTATCTTACGGCTCCGTTCGACGGCACAATCGACCAGATATATCCTCAGGAAGGTGAGCTCGTGGCTCTCGGTGCGCCGATAATGTCGCTCCTGCGCAAAGACAAACGCTGGATAACATTCAACGTCAGGGAAGAACTCCTGAACGACCTCACGATGGGTAAGAAAATCAACGTCAAGATTCCTGCCCTCGGCATGAAGGAAATCGAAGTGGAAATATACTATATCCGCGATATGGGTTCGTATGCGACCTGGCATTCAACCAAAGCCACAGGCAGCTGGGACAGCCGTACATTCGAAATCAAGGCCCGCCCGACACAAGAAGTTGAAGGTCTTCGTCCGGGTATGTCGATAATCTACGAATAATAAGCGCGGAGATGTCATTAGGTCTTAAAGCAACGATGAGCCGCGAAGTCGGCAGGCTGGCGACGAGAAGGATTTATCTCTTCTCGATGGTGCTTGTGCCGGTGCTTATGACTTTGTTTTTTGTCTATCTTCTTGCACCGGGACTGCCGCTGAGAATACCGTCGGCTGTCGTCGACCTGGACCATTCGCCGATGTCAAGGACCATCACCCGCTCTCTTAACGCTACGGAGCTTATCGATATAACACAGAAACTCGAAAGCTATGATGAGGCGCTTGAAGCGACCCGCAAAGGCGATATTTTCGGATTTTTCGTCATACCGGCGAATTTCCAGAGCGATGCTCTCGCCGGACGTACTCCGACATTGGAGTACTTCACCAATATGACATATTTCGTGCCGGGTACATTGGCATACAAGGGCTTCAAGACCATAGCTGTCGGCACGACAGGCTCGATGGTGCGCACGACTCTTGTCGACGCCGGAGTCGATCCGTCGCTCGTCGGCTCGCTGATACAGCCGATTGCCATAGACTCACATCCCATCGGTAATCCTTGGACGAACTATTCATATTATCTGTCACCGTCGTTCATAGCCGGAGTTTTCGCGCTGATGATAATGCTTGTGACAACGTTCTCCATTGCAACAGAAATCAAATACGGCACATCGCCTCAATGGCTCTCTACGGCTAAGAACCGTATATCGGTCGCTCTCGCCGGCAAGCTGATACCTCAGTTTGTCGTTTGGACTGTCTCGGCGATGTTCATGCTGGCAATGCTTTACGGCTACCGCCATTTTCCGATGAACGGAAGCATGTGGGCTCTTGTTGCCGCCACATTGCTTTTCATCGTCGGCTGTCAGGCGATGGGCGTGCTGTTTGTGTCGATTGTGCCTAATCCGCGACTTTCGATGACGCTCGCCGCCCTGTTCGGCATTTTGTCATTCTCGTTCGTGGGGTTCTCGTTTCCGGTGCAGAGCATGTATGGTGCAGTCGCGATATTCAGCTGGTTAATGCCGGTGAGATATTATTTCCTCATATATATAAATGAGGCGTTGAACGGTATTCCGCTATATTATTCCCGCTGGTATTATGTGGCGCTGATATTGTTCCCCTTCGTATGTTCGGCACTTGTCGGACGTCTTAAAAAAGCATGTCTCAAACCGGTCTATGTGCCGTAAACAAATAAAAAGATGAAAAGGGTATTTCATAACATAACGGTTTGGTTCAGAGATTTGACGGCGGTCTTCTGTAATGAGTGGAGGATTATCGTTCACGATATGGGCGCTCTGATTTTCTTCCTTGCGCTTCCGCTGCTCTATCCGGTCGTCTATACACTTATTTACAATACGGAGGTGGTCGATAAGGTGCCGGTGGCAATCATCGATGACTGTCGTTCGGAGATGTCGCGCCAGTTTGTGCGCGATGCCAGCGCGGCTCCCGGTATCGATGTTGTCGGATATGCTGCCAATCTTAACGAGGCGCGTAGATGGATGAACGAAGATAAAGTTTACGGAATACTGCGTATTCCGTCGGATTATGCTTCGGATATCGAAACGGGTCAGCAGGCGACGATTGAATTCTATGCCGACATGAGTCTGTTGCTACGTTACCGCGCACTGCTCGCAGCCGTCACCGATTTACAGATAAAGCAGACGGCAGATATCACGATGAACCGTGTCAACATGACGGGTCTCGAAACGACCGGGATGGCTAAAATGCCTATCGACAGTCATCATTCGTTTCTCGGCGACCCCGAGCAGGGTTTCGCTTCGTTTGTCATGCCGGGTATCGTCATCCTAATATTGCAACAGAGTATGCTGCTGGGCATCTCCCTTATCGGAGGAACATCACGCGAACGCCGTATGCGCAACGGAGGCATTGACCCGGAGATGATAGACTCTGCGTCGGCTTCGGCATCGGTGTGGGGTAAGGCGTTGTGTTATTTCGTGCTGTATATCCCGCTGACGATGTATGTGACGACCTGCATCCCCGAGATGTTCGACCTTCCGCATTACGGAAGCCCCGTGCAGTATTTGCCGTTTATGGTTCCGATGCTGTTCGCGTCGGCGTTCCTCGGGCAGGCATTGCTTCCGCTTATGAAGGAGCGCGAGTCGGCGTTCCTGATTGTCGTGTTCACTTCGGTTGTGGTGCTGTTCGCCGCCGGTCTGACGTGGCCGCGTTATGCAATGAACGGGTTCTGGACGTGGTTCAGCAATCTGGTTCCGGCGACGTGGGGCGTAGAGGGCTTCATAAGAATCAACAGCAACGCCGCAACGCTTGCGGAATCGGCACGTCCGTTTATCGCGATGTGGATTTTAACCGGCGTCTATTTTCTCTGTGCATGGTGGGCGTTGAAGTGGATTCGTGTGCGCTCGCTGTTGAAGGCAAAAGCCTGATTGGCCTTTCTTGACTTTCTTCATTGCAATTGCGTCACACTGTCGGGGCGAAGATAATCGTTGCGTATTATCAGGTCGCTGATGCGGCGCGATTTCTCCCAATGCTCTATCAGGCGCTTATCTATGCCGGTCGTGTCGCCTGCAAGTTCGCGTGTCATCGACGACACAGCCGCCGGAACCTTATCAGGGGCAAGTATGCTCTGTCCGATGCCTTGCCAGGAGTAATCTTTCAGGCCAAGGAAAGAAAGCAAAGTGGGGTACATGTCGATTTGTCCCATCACTTTGTCGTAATAACCGCTGACGGGAGAGTTAAGGACGATAAACGGTGTGTAACAGCCTTCGTCGACCATGACGGCTTCAGCTTCGGAATGTTTCCTGATGTCGGGGCGTTGAGACGCCAGGCCTTCGTGGTCACCGGTGATAACAATGATGGTTTCATCGTAGTCGGCGCGGCTCTTGAGATATTCGATTAGCGCGGGCAATTGAGAATCGGTATAGTGAGCCATCTCAAGATAATTTGCCAGCGTCGGGTGAAGATTATCATCGGATAAGTCAAAATCAGCATCTTTAAGCCGGTCGGGTAGTCTGAACGGATTGTGACCCGAATATGTCACAAAGGTCAGCATGACAGGTTGACCTTCGCGCCATATGGAGTCGGATTGCAGTTTTTCGACACTCTGTCGAAAAAAGGAGCCGTCGGAAAGTTTCGGCGGATTGCCTATTTTCTCATCGGTTTTCCATGCCGACCTGTCGAAAATGTTGTCGTAGCCGAAACTGCGGGCTATCACTCCGAAATTCCATGTGACAAGCTGGTCGACGGTGAAAATGGTGCTTTTTGTTCCGTAGGCTTCTTTAAGTGCCTTGTTGAGGGAGGGATAGGTGGAGTCGGGGAAGCGCGTTGAATAGACATTTCCGATTGTCGGCAGTAGTCCTGCTGTGAGCATTAGCTGAGCGTCGATAGAATGTCCGGCATCAACCTGTGTAAGCATTTTTGGCGCATAAAGCGCAGTGCTGTCGCTTATAAGGGAATTGATGTAGGGCGTTATTTCTTTACCGGAAATGGATTTTCCGATGGGCCAGCTTTCAAAAGATTCGAGTAGGATTATCACTAAGTTCCGGCGATGAGCCGAAGAGTCGGACAAGGCGATGTGGGGCATGAGTCTATTATGGTCGTCAAGCCATGAATCGATTTCCTTTGTCACCTTTGGGTCGGAAGCGTTTTTGCTTTGATGAAGATGGTATGCTATATGACCGACGATTGTATAGGCGGGAACGCCGCAGGTGGATGTGTAACATGATTCTATCAGTCTGTCATAGCGCCGATGGAAGCCCTCGCCGACGGATAGCCCTATGAAGCATAGTGCGCCGAGCAACACAGCCCGGACTGCCCATCGACTCCAAAGGTGTGGCGTCGGGCATGGCGAAATGCGGTAGGTCCATATGGCGGCGGCGATTAATATGACAGGAAAGCCAAGGTCGCGCCATCGAAGGGAGTCGTAGACGCTCCCGGTGAAATCAGCCAGATTGCCGACGAGCAGATAACTTTCGGGTGGGATGCCGGTGAAATAAGTGCGGCAATATATAAGGTTTGCCAGAAGAATCAGGTCGATGACCGCGACTACCGCAATCTGAACCCATGCGCGACGTGTGATGACGAACGGCAACATCAGGATTATCGCTGCAAAGAGATTGTTGACCCATAGTTGCCACATGCTCATGGAGCGGAAAGTAGTGCCCATGCACCAGTCTATGATAAACCATAACAGGCTGCCGAAGGTCATCACAAATAAGCTCGCGAAACGTCCGGACAGTAAACGATGGTCATATAACAGATTAATCAGCTTTTTCATCGAATGCGGTTTGTAACGATGGGAATTTCCGAAACAATAAGGGCTGTCTCGGATGACCGGACAGCCCTTGTTGCGCTTCAAGATGGACTCGAACCAACGACCCTCTGATTAACAGTCAGATGCTCTAACCGACTGAGCTATTGAAGCG
>CAMWNF010000098.1 GCA_947175535.1 uncultured Bacteroidales bacterium | reverse complement strand
TTGACCCATAGGTCAAAATGGGATAAAACAAAGGTGACTGACATTCGCGTGTCAGTCACCTTGTTTAATTTTCAATAAGCTATCTCCCAAGAAGTTATCAGTATTCGTCTTCGTTGAAGAGGAAGTCTTCTTTGGAGGGGTAGTCGGGCCAGATGTCTTCGATTGATTCGTAGGTGTCGCCTTCGTCTTCGATTTCCTGAAGGTTTTCGATTACTTCGAGGGGTGCTCCGCTACGCATAGCGTAATCTATAAGTTCGTCTTTGGTTGCAGGCCAGGGAGCGTCTTCAAGTTTTGATGCGAGTTCGAGAGTCCAATACATAGTGAATTATCATTTAACGGTTAATATTCAGGTTGATTATGAGCAATAACGTTTTGCTCGCGGTAAAGTCCGCAAATGTAGTAATTTTCTTGATAGATTAACAATTTTTCTCCCAAAATATTTCATCTGCGCCGCAATTATGGTTAATTGCACGGGCAAGCACAAAAAGATAATCACTTAACCGATTGATATAGCCTATTATAAGCGGAGACACCGAAACTTCGGCTGCAAGCGAAATAATACGGCGTTCGGCGCGACGGGCAACGCATCGGGCTATGTGCGCGCGGGCAGCATCCTCACATCCTCCGGGAAGGATGAAACGGTTATGGGCGGGCAACGCGGCATCAAGCCGGTCAATAGCCTGCTCAATCTCCGCGGTTGCATCCTCCGGCAACGGCTGCGGCTGCCATCGGCTCTCAGGCTCGGTGGCGAGCATAGAACCGATATCGAACAATCGGTTCTGGACTGTTTTCAAAACCGTCCGGTCGTCAGACGACAGATAGCGGCTGCATGCAATCAGTCCCAGCCACGAATTGAGTTCGTCGACTGTTCCATATGCTTCGAGGCGCGGCGAATCTTTGGCAACCCGTGTACCACCGACGAGCGAAGTCGTTCCTCGGTCACCGGTGCGGGTATAAACGTTACTTTTGGTCATGTTCGGTCATTAATTGTTTTTGTTTGGCAAGAATCTCTGTGATATCATCCATTTTATCGAGAACCGTCAGACGTTCGAGACTGCGGGGTTGCATAAGCACAAAGTCAATCATCTGCCGGAACTGGGAAATGAGCGCGTCATACACGCCGTCGGGATTATACACGAGGATTTTTTTGCCATGGATATCGTTGAAGTTAAGATAGGCAAGTGTGCTCATCATTTCGTCGAGAGTGCCATAGCCGCCGGGCAATACGACAAACACGTCAGACATAAGGTACATGTTGACCTTGCGGTCGGCAAGACCTTCGGCTGGAATCTCAACGTCGTTGAGCGGAGAAGCTTTGTCGCTGCGGAGCATCGGCACCACTCCTATGATACGCCCATTGCCGGATAATTTCACCGAACGAGCCAGCACTCTCATAAGCCCAACATCGACACCGCCATAAACAAGCGTAGCACCTGCATTTCCTATCCAACAGCCCAACTGCGCCGCCGCTTCGACCCATGCCTCAGGGAGCGACTCCGCCGCACTGCAATAGACGGCAATCTTTAAGGATACGTCCGATATATCTTTGTCTTTCATCTCGAAAATCTGATTTTCGGTTTATTCAGGCGTAAAGATACGAATTATTCCTGCCAATCAGAGAGAAATCATGGCATGATTTTTGTTATATCTATAATTAATACAGCCGACTCGAAATATTTTACATATATTTGTCGGTTAATCAATGCGAAATAATCATTTATAAATATACAATCATGGAAAAGGAAACAATCAAACCCGGAAAGTATGTCGAACTTGTATTCGACCTCTACAAAGTGAATGAAGACGGCAGTGAAACTTTGGTTCACGAAGTCACTGACGATGCTCCCGAATGCGTAATTTACGGTGTAACAGAAGGTCTGATTAAGCCTCTTGAAGCGGTGCTTGAAGGTAAAAGCGCAGGTGACAGCTACGATGTCGTCGCCCTACCGGAGGAAGCTTTCGGCTGCCACAACCCTGAAGAAGTTGTCGAGCTTGACCGCGAGGTATTTGAAATCGACGGCAAGTTTGACGAAGAACATATCAAAAAAGGCGTACGTCTGCCGATGATGACCGCCGACGGTTACCGCATCGAAGGTCTCGTTATAGACGTTACACCTACACATGTAAAAATGGATTTCAACCACCAGCTCGTCGACTGCAAGGTGCGTATCAAAGGTACAGTCAAGACTGTCCGCGAAGTGACCGAAGAAGACCTTCGTCCTGCTGGCGGTTGCTGTGGATGTCACGGTGACTGTGGCGAAGGTGGTTGCGGCGAAGGTTGCAACGACGGCGGTTGCGGCAGCTGCCACTAATCAGTCCTGAAATTAAGATTCCCCCCAAGAGACAATTCTATACAATCGTATAGGGTTGTCTCTTTCGCTATTATTTCATTATATTGTCAGATAATGAGAATTAGCACTCTTCGATTTTTGAGCGTACCAATGCGCATATTCGGCTTCTGAGGCCCTCTGCCGACTGTATCAGTTTTCTACCCTCTTCTTCTTTAAGAGAAAAAACATTTTGATAATCAGCTTTTTCTCTCATTGTCTGAAGTTGACTATACAGGATGCCATCTTCTCGACTAAATTTGCCGGTCAGTACATATGATTTGCCGAATTGTATTGAAGTGCCTTTATGAGTACCGGTTTTAATGCCATCAACCAGAAGCATCGCATTTACGGCATGGAAGACTGCATAATACAATCTATTTGCAACCAAGTCCCAATATCCCAAGTCTGCCGTTCGAATTGCTTGCTCCATATTTTTATTGGATTTTTCGATGAGCAATCCGGCTGCAATTTTTATCTGTGTAATTCCGAGAGTCATAATCTTATCGCGTCAGTTTCGACGTTTAGATAAAATGCTGTATTGCGTTCTGCATTCCATTCGCTTTTTGTATATAACAATGGTGTGATTTGTTCACCCAAATGCCAACCAATCTCAGTAAATGGGAAAGCGAAGCGTTCGAACGCATCATTAGTTGTGATTGAATCATCGGTAATAATGAGAATATCCCAATCGGAATTTTCATCAGCATCGCCACGAGCACGCGAACCATATAAGTAGACCGAAGCTGGAAGATTGACAAAAAGCTTATTCGCCAATTTCCTTATTTCATTCAATACTCTATTATAGTGCGTCATAACAGTTATTTTGCAGCAAATATACGACTTTTAATCAAAACGAGACTGATTATAATAATGTTTTTACCTTGCAAACTATTTAAGAATAGAGAAAAATAACGCCATTATAAAAAATACGTGAACCTTCAGGTCGAATTTACTCCTCTGTATTATCGGGAGGATTGATGAAGTAGAGGTGGTGGCGGGCGCGGGAGACGGCTGTGTAGAGCCAGCGGTAAAAATCAATTCCCATTGCTTCCGGCGGAATGTAGCTGAGGTCTATGAAAACATTTGACCACTGTCCGCCCTGCGCCTTGTGACAGGTGGCGGCATAAGCATACTTCACCTGCAGTGCGTTCCAATAAGGATTGTCGCGTAACTTGGCAACCCTTAGTTCATAAGGCATATCAGCCGGAAACATCTCCGGGTCGTCTATCACTCCGTAATACAATCTGTTATAATCGTCTTGCGACATTCCGGCTGTCTCGGTCGTGAGTGTCGCAAGCATTATTTTCGCAGGAAAGCTGACTGACTCCCTGTCAGGCAGCGACAGTTCGACATCGGCGAAACGCAAGCCATAACGCGTCTCTGTTCCAAGCACTCTTACCACAGAAACGACATCACCATTGGCGATAAAATCTACTTCTTTCTGTTTCTTAGTCCAATAATAATTATTCTTTGCTACAATAAGGAGTTCACCTCGCTGCAATTCCTCTTCGACGTAAAGGACGTTCGCTCGTATTGCCCGATTATACTCGGTAGCCATGCGGTTACTGCGCGTTATCAACAGAGTCTCATCGATGCCATCACGCGAATAGGCAGTTTCAAGATATTCCGGCAGGTCTTCACCGCTGACGTTAATTACATCGTCGAAACCATTGGTGAAAAGTTTCGGCAAGGGCAACGGGTCAGACTGCATGGCGCGACGCAACCACGTCGCATTGTATAAAATACCTGAGCCTCCGCGCTGACGGGCGGTCGCCGTTAGTGTAGCACGACTGACCTTCATGCCGTAACCTCTCAGTACATCGGGATTCATCGCAGGCGATTCAATCGAGCCGACCGGAGGCAACTGGGCTGTATCGCCAAGAAGTATCAGCTTACAGTTTTCTCCGGAGTATACATAATGCAAGAGGTCTTCGAGCAAGTTTCCACCTCGCTCATCCGCCCCGCCAATCATGGATGCTTCATCAACGATGAATACAATATTTCTACCGTTATTTTCCTGCACCACCGCAGAACCTGACTGAAATTCGCCACCGAAACTGTGACGATAAATTTTCCGGTGAATAGTATAAGCCTGCTGTCCGGCATATGCTCCGAACACCTTTGCCGCCCGACCCGTGGGAGCCAGCAAAACGGTCGGAATGCCGACCATGGCGAGAGTCTTGACGAGCGCACCGGTGAGTGACGTCTTACCTGTGCCGGCATAACCGTTAACGATGAAAACGCGGTCGCTGCTCGTCGGAGCAGGAGAGCAGAAGCGCGAAAGTGCGGCAACGACGGCGACCTGCTGGTCGTTGGCGGTATATGGCAGTGCCGTCAGGACATTTGCGGCGAATTCCTTTGCATCCATCGGTTACGAACGTAGCTTTTTTGTCTGACCCGGCGAGAATGCCACCAATGCCACCCCTGCAAAAATCATCACCGTGGCAAATATATTTGTCCATCCGAAGACCGCGAGACCCATAATGGCAGCCAGAACAGCGGCTGTGAGCGGCTGTACATAATTATACATGGCGACCGACGTCGGTTTCAGACGTTGCTGGGCATAGACCATGAACAGATAACTCAAAAAAGTCGGGAACAGGACTATGAACACGACTCCGAGCGTCACCGTCGTATCAAACAGCTCGGGGCGTATCGCGGCAAGACTACGCCATGTAAAAGGAACCCAAGTGACCGAGCCGGCAAGGAACAGCCATTTCAGTAGAACAAAGGGGTGATAGCGCGCTATCACCCGCCGGAACATCGTGAAATAAAGAGCCGCACACAATTGTGCACCGAGACACATCAGATTGCCGAGCATCGGATTTCGCGCCACCTCTCCGGCATTGCCGCGAGAACTGAATGCCAAAAGCAACGCACCACCAAGCCCGAGAGCCACACCCGATACTTTCATGAATGTCATGGGCATAGAGATGAACACAGCCGCCAGCAACATGGTGAAGACCGGCGTCATAGTGGTCATAACAGTAGCCTCGAATGGCGTGGTATAGCCTATACCTACAATATAAAGTCCCTGATTAGCTGAAACGATGAGCACCGACATCAGGATAAAGACAGGTATATCACGAACCGCTATCCTTCCGTTTCCCGAAATGCGCTCGGGCAGAAAAAGTCCGGCAATCCAGAATACGGCAGCGCCTCCGACTATGCGTATAGCCGAAAGCGCCAGCGGTGGAACGGCACCGGAGAGCATCACATGCTTGGCGATGGGACTCATTGCACCCCAAAGCACCGCAGCCACCAGCATAGCCAGATGACCGCGTAATCTTGACGAAGTGTCGGCTGAGCTTATTTTTTCAGACTCCACTCCCATCCGTCCTTTGTGTCTTTGACATCGAAGCCAATTTCCGCCAGACGATTACGGATGAGGTCGGAAGTCGTCCAATCTTTGTTGCGCTTGGCATCCGCACGTATTTCCAGCAGAAGGTCAACCGCGTCTTCAAACGGTTTGCCGGCTGCGGCACTGCCACCTGTCGCGTCAGAAGCACCTCCGTCAGGAAGAATGCCGAGAATCTCAACCATAAACGTATCCATCAGTTTGCGTAGAGCGTCGATGTCTTCCTGCGAAGCGTGAGCCTTGCCGTCGTTGATAAGATTTATTATGCGGCATGCGTCGAACAGCGCGGCAATCACCATCGGAGTGTTGAAGTCGTCATCAAGCGCATCATAGCACTGACGCTCGATGGCTGCGATATCATGAACAGGCTTATCAACATCCGGTTTGAGGTCGCGCAGACGGCGATATGCCTCGAGCATACGGTGGAGCGCCTTTTCCGCACCCTGAAGAGCTTCATTGCTGAAATCGACCGTACCGCGATAGTGAGCCTGCAGAATGAAGAAACGTATAGTCATAGGCGAATAAGCCTGGGTCAGCAAGGGGTGAGAACCATTAAAAAACTCGTCGAGTGTTATAAAGTTCCCCAATGATTTTCCCATCTTCTTACCGTTGATGGTAATCATGTTGTTGTGCATCCAGTATTTAACTGTCGGTTCACCGTTATGAGCGACAGACTGTGCAATTTCGCAGTCGTGGTGTGGAAACTTGAGATCCATGCCGCCGCCGTGAATATCGAAATGCGAACCGAGATACTTCTCGCTCATAGTCGAGCACTCAAGGTGCCATCCCGGGAAACCTTCGCTCCATGGCGACGGCCAGTGCATGATATGCTCCGGCGCAGCCTTCTTCCACAGGGCAAAGTCGGCAGGATTGCGTTTCTCGCTCTGTCCGTCGAGTTCGCGGGTTGTGGCAAGGAGTTCATCGATATTTCTGCCTGAGAGTTTACCGTAACCGAAATCACGATTGAATTTCGGCACATCGAAATATACCGAACCGTCACTCACATAAGCATATCCGCTGTCAAGTATCTTCTTGATATATTCAATCTGCTCGATGATATGACCCGATGCATGCGGTTCGATAGACGGAGGCAGAACGTTAAGCGCATCCATCGCCTTATGATAGCGGTTAAGATAATATTGCACCACTTCCATAGGCTCGAGCTGCTCGATGCGCGCTTTTTTTGCGATTTTATCTTCTCCGTCGTCTGCATCATGTTCGAGATGACCGACATCGGTGATATTGCGTACATAACGCACCTTGTAGCCCAGATGCTTCAGATATCGCTGCACGATGTCGAAGGTTATCGCGGGACGGGCGTGACCGAGATGTCCGTCGCCGTAAACGGTCGGTCCGCAGACATACATTCCGACCGCACCTTCATGAAGCGGTTTGAAAGTTTCTTTATTTCGTGAGAGAGTGTTGTAGATTGTCAGATTATGAGCTTTCATGATTGACTCATTAGAAAGGGTTCGACGTCAGATTTATCAAGCCATGAACGGATTGGGCAATTCGCCGCCGTTATTTGAACCGGTTTGATTTTTCGGAGTCTTATGCTTTATTTCACCGAACATCGACTCGTATTTCGCGATATTGTCGCGGAGAGCGAACAGCACATTCTTAGCATTTTCGGGTGTCATTATTATGCGGCTCTGAACTTTAGCCTGAGGCATATTCGGAGCGACCGAAACGAAATCGATAAAAAATTCGTTTGCCGAATGAGCGATTACGGCGAAATTAGCATAATGCCCTGATGCAACTTCCGGTGTCAGTTCGACTTTCAGTTCTGTTTTGTTTTCGTTTGCCATGATAACGTTTTATTTTTTGATTTTTATATTTTCCGTTATAAGCGGTTAACCATCACTGTTTTCGTAGTGTCATGGTTTCCGCCCCGTCATCCGTGTAGTATGTCAACTTCGCGCCCTTGCTTGTTTCAAGGTCCCATACCTTAGACAGATTAAACGAAGCATATGTCTGATGAACACGTCCCATATCATCATCTGTCACAAATATCATAAACAACTCAGGATATTCATTGCCGAGAGTCGCCTCGTCAGCCGCGAGAACAAAGCGTTGGGGCGCTTTACCATAAACCGCTTCCACCCATACATCGAGATATTCTCCCGAGCGGGCAAGGACACGGACTTTGACCGGGTCATGCCCCCAAGATTCAATTGTATCCTGCGACGCTGTCTCAATGGCTTCGTTGAGAATCGGGAGGATTCCGAAAAGTTTTATAGCACCGCTCTGATAGACCCCCTGTCCGCCTGACGGAAGATATTGAATTATCACACGCGAACCGGGTTTAATCTTATTAGTGTCGATTTTCACTGCCGCTGTCAGTGTAATCAAATCTGTATCTCCACCTCTCTGAAAGGTGAACACCGAGCCTCGGTCACCTGTGCTCACAAAGGTCACGAAATCATAGCATACATTATCGGGTATATCCGGCGTGCCATTATCGTCGCTTCCGCACGACGATAACCCCAATCCGGTCACCAGGAACAGGAACGCTGATAAAGCCAAAGTCGCCAATCTATTGTTTGCCATAACCGTGAATAAATTATCTGATTGTTATATGACCTATGCGTCCGTCTTCCATATGAACGATTCTGTCGCTGTCGGCAGCAAGATTTTCATCATGGGTGACTATCACGAAGGTCGCGTTCATCATGTCGCGAAGTTCAAAAAACAGCCGGTGAAGCTCCGCACGGTTCTTTGAGTCAAGACTGCCTGTCGGTTCGTCAGCGAGCACCACAGACGGACGGTTGACCAGAGCACGGGCGACTGCCGCTCTCTGACACTCTCCGCCCGACAGTTCCGACGGCCGGTGGTCGGCACGCGCGGCAAGACCGAGCATCGCAATCAGTCGGTCGGCGTCCGCGAAGGATTCATTTCTGCTGCGTCCTCCGATTAGAGCCGGCATAGCGACGTTTTCCCTCAATGAAAATTCGGGCAGCAGTTGATGGAACTGGAATACAAATCCAATGCTACGGTTGCGGAATGCCGAAAGTTGTCTGTCGGACAGACCCGACACCAGTTCGCCATCATATCTGACCGTTCCGCTGTCGGGAGTCATAAGGGTGCCGATAATCTGG
>CAMWNF010000097.1 GCA_947175535.1 uncultured Bacteroidales bacterium | reverse complement strand
TATCCCAGCCGTCCGAAAAGTCCGACCCGTCTTACTCGTCAGACTCGTCCGACCCCATTTATCTCAGCTAAAATAGCTACCTTAGCTACCCCTCCCCGTAGGGCTGCTCCCTGGAGCACCCGCCCCGCGGCATAGCCGCGAAACAGTTGTAGCCACCTGCAAGCGCGGCAGAGCCGTGCGCAGCTTGTGGAAAAAGAAAAGAAAAAAATCAAATCGGCATCGTAGATGTCGAACATCACCGCCCATTAGTCCCATTAGCCCAACCCTCTGCAAAAAAATCCCTCTCCGCGCCTCCGCGACCTCTGCGCGAGCTTATCGTCCAAAAAAATCCCCTCTCGCAAACAACCCCTAACCAACTATCCCTCACCGCTTACCATCGCAAACCGCCATTTTAACCCACGTTAAAACCGACCACCACCACAAAAAAACCGGCTTTCGCGTCAAAATTCCCTATAACTTTGCCATCGAAAACAAACGACCATGGCTTTGTTTAACCATTACCCCACTACTATTACCCACTATTACTACCCTTCAAGTTTTCCCAAACAGGAAAACCTACTACAAAAGGATAGGCGGATAGCTGTCTGACAACAGCGTCCTCCGATTTCCCCACCCTCAGGGAAGACAGCCTATTATAGGCCTCACCCGCTTCCCGCAAACTGACCCGTCAATCAAAGCATTGACCTTTTATTAATGCACTATTCAACCAGGTCATCCCGGTTTTCATAGCTGCCGTTGCTCGTAGTCTGACAGACGTCCGCGCCATTCCGGTGTGATGTCTACGGCGCGACCCGTCTTGGGGTCGATATTCACCATTGTCGTGATTGCCCGACACTTGACCTCGCCCGTGTCAGCGTTGACAACACGCTGTTCCAGACGTAGCGACTTCTCGGAAATAGTCTCCACCGCCGTCAGCACTTCAAGACGTTCCTCGAGATATGCCGGAGCATGAAAATCACAGTTGATATTGGCGACTACAATGGCAAGTTTGTCATGGTCAAGACGACCGTCGATAAACTGATGGAAATAATTCGCCTTGCCCAGATCCATCAGCTGGATGTAGACCGAGTTGTTCAGATGCCCGAGCATGTCGATATCGTTAAACCGCAACTGAACGGCTTGACGGTGACGGAATGTATAAGGTGCTTGTGGAACACGCGACTGTGACATAAAGTAATCTGTTTTGTTTAGTGTATTATTATTGATTTTACTACAGGATGACCGACCGCTTCGTTGATGCGTTCTCTGAGTGTTTCGACCAGAAAGTTAAGTTCACTTTTAAGAGGAGCTGAAGATATATAGACGTGCAGCACCCCATCCGCGATATATCGCCTGGTTGTAAGACGGTTGACCGTCGCACCGACTATTTCCGTCCAGAGAAAAGCCGCGCGCTGTTCGTCGTAGACATCGCTCATACCTGTCCGGGTCATAGCTTCGCTGAAAATCTCGCCGAATGTCTTGGCGTCGCTGCGTTTCATTGCTGTGGATGGCTTATCGAAGTGAATTTTCCGTCAACGACCTGCCATATCGCGTCCCCTCCGCCCGTCAGTGATATGATTTCGTCCAGATGCCGGCGGTTAGTGTCAGTGACGAATATCTGACCGAATGTGTCAGTCGCGACAATCTGCATTATCCGCTCCACGCGCCCCGCATCCAGCTTATCGAATATGTCGTCAAGCAGCAGCAGTGGTGACATAGACGTGACGTATCGGAGAAATTCATATTGAGCGAACCGCAGAGCGAGAGTATATGTCTTAGCCTGTCCCTGCGAAGCCGTCTGACGTGCCGGCATATCGTCGAGAGTCATCTCTATATCGTCGCGATGCACTCCGACTGAAGTGTGACGTAGTATGCGGTCTTTCTCCCGTGACCCGTCGAGCAGCTCCTGAAACGAACGACCCTCCGACAGATGCGAGCGGTAGATGAGTCTCGGAGTCTCACGCGTTGCTGAAATTGCGGAATAATACCGCCCGAAAATTTCCGAAAGACTCTCGACGCGTTCGGCTCTCACCCGATAGATATAATCGGCTGCCATTTCCATCTGCATTTCGACAGCAAGATAGAGATTGCCATCGTTGACACCGTCGCGCAGCATCGAATTGCGCTGTGTAAGCGCTTGATTATATCTTATAAGAGCCTCGAGATATCGGGAGTCGCCCTGTGAGATGACCATGTCGAGAAACCGCCGGCGCACCTCGCCACTACCATTGATAAGCTCAATATCGGCTGGCGCGACCATCACAAGCGGAAACAGTCCGATATGCTCGCTCAGACGACGATATTCTTTACCTGAACGTTTGAATGATTTCCGTCTGCCCGCCGACAGTCCCGCAACGACCTCCTCTTCAACTCCGCGTCTGACATAATTTCCTCTCACGATTGCAAAATCCTCGCCGCGCCTTATCAGCATAGGGTCTCCGACCCCCGCGAAACTCTTGCAGAAACTCAGATAATGGATTGCATCGAGAAGATTGCTCTTTCCGACCCCGTTATCGCCGAGAAAACAGTTGATTTTCGGAGAAAAGTCGAGCGAACATTCGCCGATGTTCTTGAAATTGGTGAGATGTAGCGAGCTGAGTATCATTGATTGAATGCCTCGCTGAAAAACAGGAGATGATGAAGAAGTGAATTGTTCCAGTAAGGCCAGGTGTGAGCTCCCGGGCGCGAAACATAATCATGCGGAATACCCGCCTCAAGAAGCGCCTGATGAAGATTGTTGTTTACCGTTGCGAAGAAATCGTCGACGCCGCAGTCAAAATAAATATTGAGCTGACCCGGTTTGATATCCTTCACATGATTGATGACAGCCGCTTCTTCCCATCGTTCGGGATAGTCTTCGAAACGACCGAGCACATTATCAAGATTCCAGTTATTCGGGAAAGGACGGATATCGACTCCGCCGCTCATGCTGCCGGCGTTGCCGAAAACATCCGGATGACGGAAAGCAAGATACAATGCGCCGTGACCGCCCATGCTGAGACCGGTGATTGCTCGTTTCGACGCTTCGGCGATTGTTGGATAATTCGCATCAATGAAAGGCACGAGGTCCTCGATGAAAAAAGTTTCCATTTTCACTTTCGGATTGGCGGGAGAATCCATATACCACGAATTGCGCCCGTCAGGATGGACGATAATCATGCCGTAACGGTCAGCCATATCCTTGATACGCGGCTGATGCGACAGCCAGTCCCCGTAATCGCCGCCATAACCGTGAAGCACATACGCCACCGGGAAGCGTTCACCCGATTGAACATTATCAGGCGTAACCACCAGCACGGTCATCGGAGTTTCAAGATTTGTAGTCGCGACAGTTACCGTATCGACTTTGGCTGCCGATGCCGCAACAGCGACGACACTAAGGAATAAAAACGATAAAATTCGGTTCATAAGACATTTTTTGCGTTAGGATTTACAAAGGTACGCAAAAATCGAGATTTTTTTGCTTACCTTTGTGTTGAAGTAATTCAAACTTATTTCAAATTCTTAAATGAGCGTAACAAAGATTGAAAGCTTGTCATGATTTCCAAAATGATTGACATGTTTTTAACAGAACCGATATGACAGCCGAGCCTCTATGAAAGCAGAAGAAATAAAAAGTCTTTTTGAGAGTTTTGAATCCATCGCTATAGATTACGAAGGTGTGGAATGTTGGAGCGCGCGTGAACTTTATCCTCTGTTAGGTTACGCAAGATGGGATAGATTCAAGGATGTGCTTGTTCGCGCAAAAGAATCTTGTGAGAATGCAGGAGAAAAAACATCAAACCATTTTGCCGACGCCGGAAAAATGGTTTCAGTTGGTTCAGGAGCTGAGCGTCAAATAGATGACGTGATGTTAACTCGCTACGCATGCTATCTTGTTGCCCAAAATGGCGACCCTCGCAAACCGGAAATCGCTTTTGCCCAGAACTATTTTGCTGTTCAGACCCGTCGCGCAGAGCTTGTGCATCAACGATTACTGGATTATGAGCGTGTTCAAGCGCGTGCAAAACTTGCCGACACCGAACACACTCTTTCAGGAGTGCTTTATGAGCGCGGTGTTGACGCAAAAGGTTTTGCTTTAATTCGTGCGAAAGGCGATCAAGCTTTGTTCGGAATTAATACAGCCATGATGAAAAGGCGCGTCGGCGCACCTGACAAACGACCGCTTGCCGATTTTCTTTCCACTTTGGCTATTAAGGCTAAAGACTTTGCCGCGGAAATGACATCAGTAAATGTTCAACAAAAAGATTTGCGTGGACAAGTCAAAATCGAACGGGAGCATATCGACAATAATTCTGCCGTAAGAGAGATGCTCCTTAGGCGCGATATCAGACCTGAATCCCTTCCTCCTGCTGAGGATATAAAGAAGGTTGAACGTCGCTTGAAAGCTGATGAAAAGAAAATCCTTTCCCAAAAGAAAAAGTAATCCCTTCGGCAAAAGTTATTATTTATGGCAAAAATATTATTGAGTTTCGACACAGAGGAGTTTGATGTGCCTCGCGAACATGGGGTTGACATACCTCTTGAAGAATCGATGAAAATATCGGTTGCCGGCACGATCCGTATTCTCGATGTCCTTCGTGAGCGCGGTGTAAGAGCGACATTTTTCTGCACCTCCAATTTTGTCGAAAACGCCCCGGACGTTATGCGACGTATAATAAGCGAAGGTCATGAAGTAGCAGCCCACGGATGTGACCACTGGCAACCGAAACCGAGCGACGTCGCCCGTTCAAAAGAAATAATCGAACGCCTCACCGGTGTAACTGTCCATGGCTACCGTCAGCCCCGCATGTTTCCCGTCTCTGATGAAGAAATCGCCCGATGCGGCTATGTCTATAATTCATCGCTCAACCCGGCTTTCATCCCCGGTCGTTACATGCACCTTACCGAACCCCGCACATGCTTCATGAAAGACGGAGTGCTTCAGATACCCGCGTCAGTAACACCCTGGTTACGCTTCCCCCTCTTCTGGCTCAGCTACCATCACCTCCCCGCAAATCTTTACCGCCGCTTCGCCAGACGTGTTGCCGCCCACGACGGATATTTTGCCACATACTTCCATCCTTGGGAATTCTTTGACCTCGCCTCGCGTCCCGACCTGAAGATGCCATATTTGATACGTCATAACTCTGGAAATGGAATGGCAAAACGCCTTGGCGACCTAATCGATTATTTCAAGCAGTCGGGCGACGAATTTATTACATATTACGAGTTCGCTAAAACAAAAACGACATGATAAGACTTGCGATAGTTTGTCCATGCTATAACGAAGAGGAAGTCCTCGAACGCTCGGCTGAACGGTTGCGCGAACTTATCGCACAACTATCCGTCAAGAAAAAGATTACCCCCGACAGTTTTGTGCTATTTGTCAACGACGGCAGCCGTGACCGCACATGGGAAATAATCCGCACTTTGCATGACAGCGACCCCGAACACTTCAAAGGTATAGACCTCGCACACAACGCCGGTCATCAGAAAGCGATTCTCGCGGGCATGCTGGCTGCCGTAAAAACCGCCGACGCAGTTGTCACAATCGATGTTGACCTTCAAGACGATATCGATGCGATAGAAAAAATGGTCGATGCCTACGGAGAGGGCTACGACGTTGTCTATGGTGTAAAAGTTTCTCGTAAAGCCGACCCCGCTATGAAACGCCTCACGGCGGTGACATTCTACAAACTGCAACGCAAACTCGGTGTCGAGACTGTCTATAACCATGCCGACTTCCGCTTCATGAGCCGGCGCGTAGTTGAGGAACTCGCTAAATACGAAGAACGCAACCTCTATCTGAGAGGTATAATTCCCATGATAGGTTTCCGTTCGACAACCGTCGACGACGTCATCACCGAGCGCGAGGCAGGAGAATCGAAGTACACCCTTTCGAAGATGCTCACTCTGGCTCTCAACGGCATAACCTCCTTCTCCGTCAAACCAATCTACAGCATATTGTCAACCGGGCTTATCTTCGTCCTTATTGCCATAGGCATCGGAATCTACGTCCTCGTGTCTCTGATTTCCGGCACTGCCGAACACGGATGGGCATCGCTTATGCTTTCAGTCTGGTTTGTAGGTGGAATTATTCTGCTCGCCATAGGTGTGGTAGGTCTTTATGTCGGACGCATTTTCATCGAGGTCAAACGGCGGCCGCATTATCACATCAGAGAAGAACTCAATTAGCAATCAAGCAAACAACCGATATTTGATGAACAATAAAATGGAGTGGTCGCAGCTCATTAACGACAAACGATTCGGTCTTGAGCACTACCATGACCCCAAAAAAAGCAAAATACGCACAGATTTTCGACGCGATTACGACCGTCTGGTCTTTTCGTCACCGTTTCGCCGACTTCAGAACAAGACTCAGGTGTTTCCTCTCCCCGGTAGCATTTTCGTCCATAACCGTCTCACCCATTCTATTGAAGTAGCATGCGTCGGTAAATCGATGGCTGACGAGATAGCAATCGTCCTTGGCGAACGGTACAGCGACAAGCCTTGGAACTCCCTTTTCCAGCACATCGGCGATATCGTGGCTGCCGCTTGTCTGGCTCATGACCTTGGCAATCCTCCCTTCGGTCACTCGGGAGAAAAAGCCATTTCCACATTCTTCAGCGAAGGCGATGGCAGACATCTGCGAGAAAAACTGACAGACAAAGAATGGTCCGACCTCATCAATTTCGAAGGCAACGCCAATGCCTTCCGCCTGCTGACCCACAGTTTCAAGGGACGACGTGACGGAGGTTTTGCCATGACCTATTCCACCCTTGCCTCGATTGTCAAATATCCGTTCGAATCATCATTGTCGACCAAAGGGAAATTCGGATTTTTCACCTCCGAAAAAGACGACTTCGTGAAAGTAGCCGAAGAACTCGGCATGTTGCGTCTCGAAGCGCCTGACGGCAAGGTGAAATACGCCCGCCATCCCCTCGTCTACATTGTCGAAGCCGCAGACGACATCTGTTATGAGATAATGGACATCGAGGATGCTCACAAGCTAAAGATTTTAGGCACCGAAGAAGTCATCGAACTCCTGTCGGGTTATTTCCCGGACGAAGAGCGCGCTCACATGCAGGAAGTTATGAACCGTGTGGACGACCCCAACGAAAAGATTGCATATCTTCGCTCCTGCGTAATCGGAGTGCTCGTCAAGCGTTGCGCAGAGATGTTCATCGCCAATGAGGACAAGATTTTAAGCGGGACGTTCAAAGGTTCATTGCTCGGTAACCTTCACTCGATTGAAGGAGACGCTTACCGCCGGTGCAACAGTCTTTCCTGGGATAAAATTTATCGTGCTTCCGATGTTGTCGACATCGAACTCGCCGGTAACCGAATCATCACCTTCCTGCTCGAAAAACTCATAGGTGCTGTAGTTCATCCCGAACTCAATTATTCGAGACTTCTGCTCTCTAAGGTTCCACGCCAATATGATGTCGAAGCTCCGACCCTCTTCGGAAAAATTCAGGCAGTCCTCGACCACGTTTCGGCTATGACCGATGTCTATGCCCTCGATTTATTCAGAAAACTTAACGGTCTTTCCCTCCCTGCCGTCTGAAATAACCCATCCGTTTTGTTGTTATTGTAATATGAAAAAATTCTTCTCCACTATATTAATAGTCTTGTTTTCCTTCATTGCTGTAATCGCACGCAGCTACAAGGTCGAAGATATTCCGAACGTCCATCTCCAGGACCGCACCCGCTTTATCAGCAACCCTGACGGCATTATTACTCCCGCCGCCCAAAACAGCCTTGATTCCTTGATGAGCCGACTGAGACGGTCGACATCTGCTGAAATGGTTGCTGTCGTGGTCGAAGATATCGACGGTGCCGATATCGACACCTATGCCAATGAGCTTTTTAACCTTTGGGGTCTCGGCAAAAAAGATAACAACAATGGTGTGTTGCTTCTCGTGGCGCGCGACTCACGCAAGGCAGTCATCCGCACCGGTCCGGGCGTAGAAGGAGTTTTGACTGATGCAGCCTGCGGCAGGATTCTTCGCAACGAGATGTTCCCGGCGTTCAGAGAAGGTGATTATGACGGCGGAACACTTGCAGCTGTCAACGCTGTCGCCGCTCGCCTCGGCGACCCTGAAGCTGCCGAAGAAATTCGCTCTCGCGAGAAGGACGCGGACTTTGACGACTATTCTGCTTCCGATTTCCTGACAGGATATCTTAAAATCAGTGCCATGCTGACACTCGTGCTTGGTGGTGTGGTACTCTTCAAGATTATCTCCCTTCGAAAAAAGAGTCCCTACGACAAATACACGGCTTTTGAAAACTGGCGCGCTCCCATGCTTATCGCATCGTTCGGTGGTCTTGGCATTCCGCTTTTGGTAACAATCCCGCTGCTTCTGACCATGCGTTTTTGGCGAAACAGACCGCGCAAATGTCCTAACTGCGGACATAAGATGGTCAAAATCGACGAAGTTCACGACAATGATTTCCTTACTCCGGCTCAAGACTGCGAAGAGCGTATCGGCTCAGTCGACTATGACGTCTGGCATTGTTCCAACTGCGGCGAGACCGACATTTTCCCCTTCGTCAATAAATCTATGCCGCTTGTCGAGTGTGACAACTGCCACGCACGCACAGCTAAACTGACCGGTGACCGCATAATTATTCAGCCCACGACATCGCGCGCAGGGTTAGGTCAAAAAGAATTCACCTGTCTTAACTGTCATCATAAAATGGGCAAGAACTACACAATCGCCAAACTTGCTCCTGTCATCATCGCGCCTATCAACGGAGGCGGACGCGGAGGCTTCGGCGGTGGTGGGGGAACGTTCGGAGGTGGTTTCGGCGGAGGATTTACCGGAGGCGGCGGTGCTTCAGGCGGCTGGTAAAAATCAGATTGTGATTCTACGCGTCACCGAACCGGCTTTCAATATATAAATAC
>CAMWNF010000096.1 GCA_947175535.1 uncultured Bacteroidales bacterium | reverse complement strand
TTTACATCGTCCGCCGCGGCAACACCGTCACCAAACAACTCCTCCGCAAATAATCTGTACGTTCGCCCCATCCGCAAGACGCGCATCGCGCGTCGCTCCGATAATAGCATGGGGTCGCGCGACCCCATGAAAACGCAATCAAAAAACAAGAGACCCGCGTAGCGCGGTCGCGAGAAAACGCCCTCACGACACCGCTCACGCGGGTCTCCTTTTTATATCATCAACAAACCATAGGGTCTCGCTTTGCTCCACCCTATGCTATTATCCCTCGACACGCTCTCGCGTGTCTTTTTCCATAAAAAGCGACTACCCGTATTCCAAAAACCACACGCCCACAAGACGCGCCGAGCGCGTCGCTACAATAATAGCATGGGGTCGCATGACCCCATGAAAACGCAATAAAAATATAGCAGACCTGCAAAGCAGGTCGCGAGAAATCAGACCAAATCCTCTGGCAAATCAAAATCCGTTATATTCTTTCCCAGCTTAACTAAAATACTTTCGTACTCCTGTCGGAAAGAAATATTCTTGTGATGTTCTACTTGATTATTAATATAAGCTATCACATCTTTTACGGCTGATGAAGAATAGCTTATTCGAGCGCCACCACGTTGCCATGCGAAACGACAACGCGTAAGTCCGTTGTTATTTACCCACAATGATGATTCGCTCTTGACTTTTCTAACAATCTCTGCCTCTCCAACCAAACCATTAGTACTAAACAATATATGGACATGGTCGTCAGTTCCGCCTATAGCCATTGGCATAACACCGTCAATCTCTTTCAATGTCTGACCTATTACAGCAAACATCTTTTTACGCCATAACGCATTTATTACAGCATCGCGATATTTAACCGCAAAGACAGCCATTATATAAATCTGAGAGAACGATTGCATACTCGGCAAAGATATAATGAAATTTTAATATAATGACATAATCTCCGATTAAATATAAACTTTTGTATCTACCAATCACCAAACAACTCCTCCGCAAATAATCTGTAGAATCGCACCATTCGCAAGACGCGCATCGCGCGTCGCTACAATAATAGCATGGGGTCGCACGACCCCATGAAAACGCAATCAAAAAACAAGAGACCCGCGTAGCGCGGTCGCGAGAAAACGCCCTCACGACACGCTCACGCGGGTCTTTTTCCACAAAACGCATACCTACAAGAGTCGCCATGCCCAAACTCCTTTCAAAAAATTCCCATTATTTTTTGCCGCATCATACAATTATTTATTAACTTTGCTCCAACTTAAATCCAATATTTAATTCCATAACAATTTAATTTTATGAAGAAATTCTACCTCTTTTTATCAGCCGCTATTCTTGGCGCAGGAGTAGCTTCCGCAGAAGCTCCCACCCTCGAGACAGTATGGCAGAAGTACTACACTGACGACTATGCTTTCGACTCTTGGGACGTAAAAACTATCGACTGGAGCAAGCCTGATGCAATCACCGGTGGTTGCGGCTCTCGTCTTGGCATCGGCATGGGCGGTAAAGTCTATACCCTCAACTGCAAGACAATGAGCATCATGGAAGTAACCAACGAAGGTCTCAAGGATGTTTACAAACTCCCCTCTCTTGAAGGCAAAACCTTCAAATACAACGAGATGGACGAAGCTTTCACAGAAATGACCAATCCCGATTACTACGGTATATTCATCACCCGCGACCAAGCCGGTCACTTCCTCGTTGGTCACGGCTTCACTAAAAACGCTGTTCCTTACCTCTGGACAATCTACGACCCCGCTACTAACAAAGCAAAATCTTTCCAGGTCAACTTCTCGGGTAATGGCGAAAACACCAAATATGCGATGCTCCGCATCGACAACGTTGGTCGCGCAATGGGTAACGTCCTTCAGGACGGTGGTATAGCCGTAGGTCCCGTTGCTGCCACATGGCCTACAATTGCAGGTAAATCTTGGGCTACAACAGAAAACTGCGCTCGTATCAAGTTCATCAACTTCTATTCTGAAACAGAAAACAACACCGATGTTGAAAACGTAGAAGCTGAAGGCGAAGTTTCTGATTGGGTATACCTCGGTTCTAAACAAGGCAACATCTGTCAGCCCCTTTACAACTCACTTGAAGAATACAACGCAGCTGTTGAGGAAAAAGGCGGTTCTATGGAAGCTATCAAAGCCGGTACATTCCTCTATTCAAAAGACGCTTCAAACGTGTCTATGGAAGATAACAAATGGACTCTTGTCATGGGTGCATACGCCGGGAATAACTCTGTCGCTCCTTTCTTCGACGATCTCGCAGCAACTGATTTTGCCAAGAACTATTCTGCATTCCCCTCTTTCGATACATTCGTTCTTCAGGGCGAACGCTACTATGTAGCTGCATTCCTTGCTCAGAAGCCCAATGCAGAAAACAATATCGGTGCTTCTAACAACAGTTTCGCTGTGTTTGACTCAAAAGGCATGTTGGTCGCAACTCACGAAATCAGCTGGCACACCGCTTACGGCTACTGCTCACTCTCCACAGAAATTGTAGACGACACTACCGCCAATATCTACCTCTTCGGTGAAGCAACCAAGACCATTATCCCCGGTGTTGCAGACGCAGAAGGCAACTACGGCGTTGCAGGTCAGTACAGATTCACCGTTCCCGTAAAATCATCAGGTGTCGCTGAAATCGCTGTTGACAACGAAAACGCTGCTCCCGTCTACTACAACCTCCAGGGCGTGAAAGTCGCTAACCCCGAAAACGGCATCTACGTCGTTCGCCGCGGCTCAAAAGTGACAAAAGAAGTCATCCGCTAATCCTTTTGGTGACGTACCGTGGTGCGTCACCAAAACAAAAGCTACCCAAGCTAAATCAGCTAAAATAGCTATCCCCCATAAAAGAGTTGCGCACACCGCGCAACTCTTTTTATATCCGACCCGTCCTCCCCAAACCGCCTTTTAATAAAATTTCTTAAATTCTTTATAATCACATTCGCCATTTATCTAAATTTTTTACTAACTTTGCAGCAAATCCGCACTTAACTAACACCTTAATTCTAAATGAGAAAAATTTTTGCGCCGCTATTGGCTCTTGCCTGTTCGTTGGCTGCTACAGCCGCAACGACATGGAACCTCGGAGGTTCGAATTTCACTGTTGACACCATCTATCACGCTACCGTCGGTCCGGGCATCACCCAGACACAGCTCAAAGTGTGGAATTCGTCCTACTCCAACAACCTGATTTACACCACTATCGACCTTACCACTCCAAACCTCGAACTCCGTGGCGTTCAGGCGAAAGACAACGGTGACGTTGTCGAAAACGTACGCTCCATGGGCGACCGCAAGAACGGTCAGGGCAAAGGTCAGTACATCACCGGAACAAACGCCGACTTCTTCAACATGGGCGGTTCTCCGACACGCACCTGCGGCACCTCTCTCATCGACGGACACATATATAATATAGGCTACGAGAACGACGGCTGGAGTTCTTACGCCGTTGTGACCGGCAAGAAAGACCTCACGTTCAGCGAAAAAGTCTCCGTCGGCTATAACGCCACCACCTCGACCGGCAAGACCCACAAAATGTGGTTGAACACCGGACGATACTCTAATTATCTCTGCCTTTATTCGACAGCTTACGGCAAAACCACCGGTACAAATGGCTGGGGCAGCGAATGCGCCGTCAAACTCGTCTCTGGCAACATCAATTCAGGCAACGCTGTCTTAGAAGTAACTTCCACTCCTATCGGCAACCAGGGAGGCACAGCTGCAGAAGGCAATATGACCATTCCTTCAGGCGGCTACGTCCTTTCAGGTGTGGGAGACGCCTTCTCCTATGTCAAATCGCTCAAGAAAGGCGACCGAATCACCGTCACCCTTACCGCCACTGTCGACGGCAAGGAAATCGTTCCCTCGCAGATTGTAGGCGGATGCCCCGTAATACTCCAGAACGGAGCCATCGCACCCGCTTCTCACTTCACCCGCATCGACCACTTCTCCAGCCGTCAGGCGCGCACCGCGATGGGCTACAACAAAGACAAGACCAAGCTCATCATGCTTGTCGACGATAAATTCACCAAAAACAACGACTCAAGCAAGCCCCAGTTCGGCGCATCGGCAGGTCTCACAATGAAAATGCTCGCCTACGTCATGCAGCGTCTCGGATGCTACGACGCCATGGCATTCGACGGCGGCGGTTCTTCTCAGCTCTATGTCAAAGGCCTCGGCATCTGCAACGTGCCTTACGGCAGCACCGCGCTTCGCGCCGTTGCCAACGGTTTCTTCGCCGTCTCGACCACTCCAGTCGACAACACGGTCGCTAAAATCGAGGTCGTTCAGAAAAACGTCAAGCTTTCTTCTGGTAAAAAAATAACCCTGAAAGTCTACGGCTACAACAAATACGGCGTGATGGTCAACACCAACCTCACCGGATTCAAAATCACGCTTTCTTCGAAAGTCGGCTCTGTTTCCGGCTCTACAATCACTGCCGGTTCGGGAAAATACAGCACCCGTGCCATCGTCACCTACGGCTCGGCGCGCTATGAAATGCCCCTCATCGTCAACGGCGGCGGCACATTTGTGTCAAGCGAGCCAGAACCCGAAGCTCCCAAGTCCAATCTGACGCTGTCTGAAATGTGGTCGCGTGTCGACTCGTCGCTCGACGACGGCTGGGACGCTACCGCCCCCGACTGGTCATCAGCTTCTGCAATAAAAGCTAAATCATGCCCGCGTTTCGCCACTGCCCTCAACGGCAAGTTCTACACCGTCGACATGAAGACCATGTCAATCATGGAAATCGACGCCAACGGTGCACGCGACGCCTATAAGCTCCCCGCCCTGCCCGGCTCGCTCAACGGTGTGGCTGACTACTATGGCACGGCTATCACACACGACGACGCCGGCAACTTCCTCGTCGGTCACTACTTCACAAAAGACATGTCTTCTTACGTCTGGACCGTTTACAGTCCCGCCACTGGCAAGGCTAAACATATCACTCTCGCCCTCCCCTCGGGCTACACTCCCGGACGTATCGACTGCGTTGGTCGCGTCGAAGGTGACCTCACACGCAGCGCAGTTCTCCACATCGCTCCCGCCGGAGCAAACACAAAAGTGCTCAACGTCACCTTCAAGGGCAACGGCGATGTCGACGGCATCACGGCGGCATGCACCACAACCGCTGTCGCCAAACCTCTTGCCGCAGCCCTGTCTGTATGCCAGCCGACCGGCAACGGCGCTTACGCATATTACTCCAAAACATCAGCCGGCACAGGCCTCTACACCGTTTCAGGCACAACCGTATCAGCCAACAAGGCTGCTTCTCTGACAAATCACGCTGCAACCGGCGGTTTCGAAACTTTCGTCATCGACGGCAAACGCTACTTCGTTGTCAACTATCTCAAAGCCGCCGACAACACCAATACTTCGCCCATTGACATCGCTGTCATCGACGAAAACGGTGCTGTCCATGCAACTTGGAAACACCCCTCTTACAAATCATGCTACGGCTACTCGTCAATCAGTGCCAGCCAGGTCAACGACAAAAACGTCGACATCTACGTGTATAATTGCACCTACCGTCTCGGCGACAACAACCATGGCGCCGTAGCTGTTGCGAAACTCCGCCTGTCTTCCGACGGCAACACCGGCTACCCCGACAAATCCTCAATCAAGCTCAATCAGCAGTGGTCCGTAATCAATCCGGCGTTTAACGACGGCTGGGACGCTACCGCCCCCGACTGGTCTTCGTCGACCGCAGTCAAAGCCAAGGAATGCCCGCGCTTCGCCACTGCCCTCAACGGCAAGATATACACCGTCAACATGAAGACCATGTCAATCATGGAAGTTGATGCCGACGGCGCGCGCGACGCTTATAAGCTCCCCGCTCTGCCCGGCTCGCCCAACGGTGTGGCTGACTACTACGGCACGGCTATCACTCACGACGATGCCGGCAACTTCCTCGTAGGCCACTACTTCACAAAAGACATGGCTTCTTACGTCTGGACCGTTTACAGCCCCGCCACTGGCAAGGCTAAACATCTGACTGTCGCTCTGCCCTCGGGCTACACTCCCGGACGTATCGACTGCGTAGGTCGCGTCGAAGGTGACCTTACCCGTCAGGCAGTGCTCCACGTCGCTCCCTCCGGTGCCAACACCAAGGCTCTTTCAATCACCTTCAAAGGCAACGGCGATGTCGACGGTGTGACAGCCTCAGCCAAGACGACTACGGTTGCTAAACCGCTTGCTTCTTACTCTGCAGTATGCCAGCCAACCGGCAACGGCAACTTCGCCTACTACTCTAAGACTGCATCAGCCGCAGCATTATATAATGTATCGGGAACGACCGTTTCGGCTAACAAAGCCGCATCTTGGAAGAACTTCGCCGGCACTGGCGGTTTCGAAACCTTCGTCCTCGACGGAAAACGCTACTATGTGGTCAACTATCTCGCGGCTGCCAACAGCGCGAACACATCGCCGATGGATATCGCGGTTCTTGACGAAAACGGCAACGTTCTCGCCGCATGGAAAAACGCCGCATACTCATCATGCTACGGCTACTCTTCAATCGCCGTCGAACCCGTCAACGAAGTCAGTGTCAACATCTTCGTTTATAACTGCACACTCAAGCTCGGCGACGGAAACGGTGCAATCGCAGCCGCCAAACTGAAATTCGCTATCGGCGACGACCCGCAGCCCTCTATCCGCGAAGGCTACGTGATGAAACAGCTTTGGTCAACAATCGATACTTCGCTCAACGACGGATGGGACGCTACGGCTCCCGCATGGTCGGCTGCGGCTGTCAAGGCTAAGGAATGCCCGCGCTTCGCTACTGGTCACGACGGCAAGCTCTACTCTGTCAACATGAAGACCATGTCTATCATGGAATTTGACGCTGACGGACACCGCGACATCTGCCGACTTCCCGCCCTCACCGGCTCAATCAACGGCGTTGCTGACTATTATGGAACGGCAATCAGCCGCGACGATGCTGGCAACTTCCTCATCGGTCACTATTTCACCAAAGAAATGTCAGCCTACGTCTGGACCGTCTACAGCCCCGCCACTGGCAAGGCTAAGCACTTCACTCTCCCCTTGCCCGCAGGCATGAAGAGCGGTCGCATCGACTGCGTCGGTCGCGTCGAAGGTGACCTCACTCGCGACGCACGCGTCTACATCGCTCCCGCAAGCTCTGCCGACAAGAAAGTGACCATCGTCAGCTTCGAAGGCGACGGCAACGTTGACAATGTTTCGGTTGACGTCCAACTCTCACCCGCTGTCAACCCGCTGACCGCAAGCCTCTCTATCTGTCAGCCCGACGGCGAGGACGGCTTCTGGTTCTACTCTAAGACTTCTGCCGCATGCGAACTCCGCGCCATGACTGCTGACGCAACTTCGGCAAACATGGCTGCCGCATGGAGCAACTACGCTGGTACAAGCGCATTCGACAGCTTCGTCCTCGACGGTAAACGCTACTTCGTGGTCAACTATCAGTCAAGTGCCGACAAAAACAACACTTCGCCGATGGATATCGCCGTCCTCGACGAAAGCGGTGAAGTAGTAGCGTTCTGGAAGAACCCTGCCTACGCTTCAACCTACGGCTACTCATCGATTGTTGCTGAAGTCGTCGACGACAACTTCGTTCTTATCCACGTTTACAACTGCACATTCAAACTCGGTGAGACAGCCAACGGTGCGGTTGCAGCCGCAGTCCTTCTCTTCGGCAACGAAGACGCTGCAGTGCCCGCCAAAGTCGCAAGCCGCGGCGAAGGCATCGGAACAACCGCCATCGAGACCATCGACGCATCCGACGATGAAGCACCTGTTTACTACAACCTCCAGGGCGTAGAAGTTGCCAACCCCGAAAACGGCGTCTACATCGTCCGTCGCGGCTCAAAAGTAACAAAAGAAGTCATCCGCAAATAATACGCGATACATCGCGTCCGCCTCATACCGACAAGGCGACCCTAATCCGGGTCGCCTTGTTTTATTAATTGACCCACATAATGAACTGACTCCTTTTTGACCAAAATACTTGCTCAAATTTCTTATATTGCCTATATTTGCACTATAAAACGGCATATACTAATCTATAAAACCAACTTATTCAATGGCTGACAGTGCATTCGAAAGCAAATTTGAACTATTGCGGCAGATATCGGCTCAATATCACTTCTTAGGTAATTCTTATGTCTATGTCCACATCAAACATCCTCAGGGTGACTTTCCTTCAGATAATATCCCGGTGAAAAACGAGGGGATGGCGATGCTGTTGGTCAAAGAAGGTGAAATCGACCTCGAAATCAACCTTCAGCGCTTCACCATCGGCGCTGACTGTTTCGTGGTGGTTCCTCACGGCGTAACAGTCAATTACTTCGGATACAATAATCCGAGACTTGAAATGTTCATGCTGAGTTTTTCCACCGATTTTCTTCACTCCGTCAATATCAACTTCACGGCAATCAGCATACCGACATTCATCGACCGCCAGTCTCCGGCCCAGAAGCTCTCCGAAAGCGAATGCTCACTCCTGCTCAAATATTTCGACCTGCTGAACCTCAACGCATCAGCCACCGTCAACGAACACATAGAAAACAACATCGCTGCCAGCCTTATGGCGGCTATGGTCTATCAGTTGGTCCAGTTTCACTACAAACGCATCGGAAGCGTCTCCGCGACAAAGGGGCAACGTTCATGCCGCAACGCTTATGTCCACGACTTCATGAAACTCGTCCACGTCCACTACTCGCGCGAACGCTCCGTTAGCTTCTATGCCGACAAACTTTGCATCTCGCCCAAATACCTCTCCCTCCTCGTCAAAGAGACCACCGGTAAATCGGCTGCGCGCTGGATTGACGAATTCGTGTTGATGGAGGCAAAAAATCTCCTCCGCTTCTCCGGCAAAAACGTCCAGCAGGTCGCCTACGCCCTCAACTTCTCCAACCAGTCATCATTCGGCAAATACTTCAAACACATGACCGGCCAATCCCCCACCGAATACCAAAAATCCTAACCCCTCCCCTCTCATCCCTTTTGTAGGGCTGCTCCCCGCGGCATAGCCGCGAAACAATAATAGCCACATGCAAGCG
>CAMWNF010000095.1 GCA_947175535.1 uncultured Bacteroidales bacterium | reverse complement strand
GCAAGCCGACAAAACGTCACACACAAGATGCTCTCTCTGCTTGCCTCACCCCAAAGCAAAAAAACGAAACAAAACAAATAATTCTATTCCAAACTAATTTAATCTTATGATTATGAAGAAGTTATTATTAGGGGGGGTAATTTTGTCGGCGTTCTCTCTGAACGTTGCGGCGATAGACATCGCTGACGAAACTCCCCTCGAGATGTATGCCCTCGGTGCCAACGGCACTGCGGGTGTCTTCAAATTCAACCCTACCAAATGGGGTGAACCCACCAAAATAAGCGGCACAACTTATGTCCAATACACCGGCGGAGATGCAGGCTCCGGTGGAACATTCCTTAACAGCGAGACAGTAGTTGGTATTAAGTATAACGCCAGTCCTTGGGCGTTCAGCGCGACTGCCGACGGTGTGGATAGCAATCCATGGCAAGAAAGCTACTTTAAGAAGGCGGATATTCCTGGCAAGGTCTATGATATGACCTACGATGAAACAAATGACATCGTCTACTGTTGGTATCAATCTGAAGAGGTAGATGGTGCGTTAGGTATATATAATCCGGACACACACGAAATTACACGAGTTGGTAATGCTCCTAAACCTAATGCGTATGGCATCACCTTGGATATCTACGCAATCGCGATAGATAAGGATGGAATGCTGTGGGGTTATGGCGCATATACTACTATGGGCTTGCTTTTTAAAATTGACAAGACTACGGGTGCAGCAACTGAAGCCACAAGTTTTAGAGGCATTGGTGTGGCATTTAATGGAAATTATCCAATGTCAGCGTCAATCGATTCTGCTACCAATACGATGTATATTTTAGGAAGATTGAGCACAAACAATTGGAGCTCATTATATAGTGTAGATCTTGGGGCAGGTACCAAAAAAGCTAACATAGTAGCACATCTGAAAGAGAATGACTATTACAATTGTCTCTACATTGCGCCACCTGCCAAAGAAACATCTCCTGCCGAAGTAAAAGATCTTGAAGCAAAATTTAACGGCACAAAAACCATTGTGACCTTCACCGCTCCTTCTCTCACAAGCGGGGGTACGGCTCTTTCCGGCGAACTGACTTATACCGTTACAGTTGATGCTAATGAAGCAACTGCCACTACAGGCACAGTCGAAGCCGGCGGCGAAGTTTCTGTCGAACTCGAACTTGAGGACGGTAATCATACCATTTCTGTGATTGTTTCAAATGCAGATAATGATGTCTCTAAGCCCGTTAAGACTACAGTATGGACTGGGTATGACGAGCCTACTGCTGTAAACGACCTTCAGATTACGGTTGACAATGGCGAAATCAAACTAACATGGAAGGCTCCTGTAGGTCAGAATGGTGGCGTGCTCAACAATCAAAATATCACTTACACAGTCAGCAAGGGCGATAAGACCCTTGAATCAGGTATCGCTTTCAGCGACACTGAATTCAGCATGCCTATCGACTGGAAATATATCCTTTGCTCGTACAACGTTACCGTAGTTTACAACGGCAATGAAGAAAGCAAGTCCACTTCTATAATGGCAGGTCTGCCCTACACTGTCCCCTACACTCTCGACCTCGAAAACATCGAAAACTTGGGTGAAGCCGGTGTGACTGTATTCAACCTTGACAACACTACAAATAATAAGACTTGGAGCATCATACAAGTTGGCGATGAAAAAGTCATACAATCAGAGGACGGAAGGGCTCAACCTCGTAATGATTACGCATACCTTCCGTTACTAACTCTCAAAGCCGGTACGCCATATATTTTCAAGTTCAAAGCCGCAGTTCACACAACAGCTTACGTTTCTTATACAGCCGATCTGCGAGTATTGTTTGCGTCTGAGCCTACAACAGACAGTGAAGAATACACAACTCTCAAAGCGTATGATGCAGAAATAACACGAGCAGATGAACCTGATAAATATAAATGGGACTACTACTATATACCTGTTACAGTAGAACAAGATGGCAACTACACCTTTGGTGTGTTCAATTTCTATCCTGAAGAAGAAATCGAAAATAGAGAATATAGAAATTACGCTATCGACCTCAAGAACATCGGCGTAGTTGAGAATTTCTTCGTTCCTGACACCGTTGCAGATTTGACAGCAGCTGTTCAGGCAGACAACAACCGCAATGTCGAGCTGAGCTTCAAGCTCCCGACTGTCGACACCTATCAGCAGCCTTACAACAAGACTATAACCAAGGTTGAAATACTGCGCGGCACGGAAGTGCTCACCACCCTCACCAACGGTCTCACTCCCGGCGCTCCCCTCTCCTACACCGACGAGAACGTGCCTGTCGGCATGCAGACTTACTCAGTCAAAGTTTATGACGGCGAAAAAGTTGCCGAAGATGCAGCTATCGTCAAAGTCGCAGTCGGCTACGCCTATAACCTCGCTGTCGCTACCGTTTCGGCTCCCGAAGCAGCCGTCGAGCCCAACGGCGAAGGCAAAATCACCGTCAAGGTGACTAACGACGCTTACAACGCTGTCGCAGCCAAAGCATACTCAGTAGTGCTTGCAACAGGCGAAGAGACCGTCGAGACCATCGAAGGCTCGGCTCTCGAACCCGGCGCATCGGCTGACTACACTTTCACCCTCAACTATGAAGGCGCGACACCCGCGACCGTGAAATACACCGTCAGCGCGGACTTCGTTGCCGAAAAAGCCGAGAATCCCGACGAAAATCCGGATGAAAATCCCGACGAAACTCCCTTCGTCAGCCCCGATGAGAACCCCGATGACAACACGACCGACGAAATCACCGTCGAATTCGTGACCGGTGCTCCCGCCAAGGTCGCTGACCTCACCGCAACACCTCAGGAAGACAACAACAAGGCAATCGACATCGCCTTCACCCTTCCGACCAAAGACGTCAAAGGCGCGACACTCAGCTCTATAAGCAAATATGAAATACTCCGCGGCACCGATGTCATCTCGACAGTCGACAAAGACATCACTCCCGGCGCACCCGTAGCATTCACCGACGAAGACGCTCCCCTCGGTCCGACAAGCTATTCTGTCAAGACCTACAACGGCGAACTCGTGTCGGAAGCAGCGACAGTCAATGTGGCAGTCGGCTATGACTTCTATCTCGGCGTCGAGCCTGTTTCGGCTCCCGAAGAAGCCGTCGAACCCAACGGCGAAGGCAAAATCGTCGTCAAGGTCAACAACGGCGGTTATGAACCCATCGCAGCCGACTCTTACTCAATCGTGCTCGTGAGCGGTGAAGAGACCGTCGAGACTCAGAAGGGCGTGGCTCTCGAGCCCGGCAAGGACGCTCAGTACTCGTTCACCCTCAACTACGAAGGCGCAACTCCCGCTACTGTCACCTATAAGGTCAACATCGTCTTCGCCGAAACCGAATATCCCTTCGACAACACGACCGGCGAATATGAAATCAACTTCGCTACAGGCTCACCTGTCAAGGTTGCAGACCTCACGGCGACTCCGCAGGCAGACAACCGCCGCAACATCGACATAGCGTTCACCCTCCCGACCGAGGACGAGGCTGGTGCCAAACTGACCGCTATCAGCCGCTATGAGATACTCCGCGACGAAGAACCCATCTGCGACGAAAAGGGCAGCTTCACCCCCGGTGAAAAGATAAGCTACACCGACAAGAACGTCGCCATCGGCGAACACCAGTACTCGGTAATCGTCTACAACGGCGAAAACTCTTCAGAAACCGCTGCCGTCGAAGTTGCGTCAGGCTATGCCAACAACCTCGCCATCGCCGCAGTTTCGGCTCCCGAAGAAGCGGTTGAACCCAACGGAGAAGGCAAAATCACCGTCAAGGTGACCAACGGCGGTTTTGACGACGTTGAAGCCGGAGCCTATGAAGTAGTCCTACTCTGCAACGGCGAACAGGCTGACAAGAAGGAAGGCACTGCAATCGCAGCCGGCAAAGACGCCGAATTCACCTTCACCCTCAACTGGACCGAAGCTACTCCCGCAACAGTCACATATCAGGCTAAGATAGCGTTCGAAGCTGACGAAAACGAAGAAGACGACGCTACCGAAGAAATCGAAGTGACCTTCGAGACCGGCGCACCCGCCAAGGTTGCCGACCTCAAAGCCGTGCCCCAGGCAGCCAACAACCGCAATATCGACCTCTCGTTCACACTCCCGGCCAAAGACACCGCAGGTGCTGAACTCAGCTCGATAAGCAAAGTCGAGATTTTCCGCGGTCAGGAAGTCATCAAGACTCTCGACGCTGACCTCGAACCCGGCGCACCCGTCACCTACACCGACGAAAACGCTCCCAAGGGCGTCAGAGGCTATGCGGTCGTGGTCTACAGCGAAGGCAAGGCATCAGCCAAAGCATCTGTAACAGTCGGCGTCGGCTACGCCAATAACCTCGCCATCGAGACCGTCTCGGCTCCCGAAGAAGCCGTAGAGCCCAACGGCGAAGGTGAAATCACAGTCAAAGTCACCAACGACGGCTACCAGGACGTCGCAGTCGGAGCCTACGAAGTGGTTCTCCTCTGCAACGGCGAACAGGCTGACAAGAAAGCCGGCACAGCCCTCGCGACAGGCGCATCGGCAGAATTTACATTCGTCCTCGACTGGACCGAAGCAACTCCCGCAACTGCAAAATATCAGGTTAAAGTGGTGTTTGAGGACGACCAGAACGAAGCTGACGACGCAACCGCCGAAATCGAAGTTACCTTCCGCACCGGCGCACCCGTCAAGGTTGCCGACCTCACCGCAGCATTGCAGCCCGATAACGACCGCAACGTAGTGCTCACCTTCACACTCCCGACCCAAGACACCGCCGGCGCTGACCTCAGCACTATTGACAAAGTCGAAATCAAACGCGGCGGTCAGCTCATCAAGACTCTCGACACTGACCTCGCACCCGGCGCACCCGTCACCTACACTGACGAAAACGCTCCCAAGGGCATGTTGACCTACAGCGTAATCGTCTATGAAGGCGGCGACCCATCGAAGGCAGCGACCGCATCGGTCAAAGTCGGCTATGCCAACAACCTTCAGGTTGAGACCGTGACAGCTCCGACCGAAGCTATCGCAGTCAACGGCAAGGGCGCAATCACAGTCAAAGTGACCAACGACGGCTTCGAGAACGTTGCCGAAGGTGCATACGAAGTGGCTCTCTTCTGCGGAGAAGAAAAGGTTGAGTCGAAGACCGGCGAGGCCCTCGCTCCCGAAGCATCGGCAGAATACAGCTTCGAAATCAGCTGGACCGCCGAAAGCCCCGCAAGCGCCGAATACACCGTCAAAGTGATATCAGAAGGCGACGAAAACGCAGCTGACGACGCCACCGACACCATCACCGTGGCATTCCGCTCGACCAGCGGCATCGGCGAAGTATCGGCTGAAAACATCGTCATCACTGCCAACGGCGGCTCAATCATCGTCAAGAACGCGGAAGGCTGCACGGTGAAAGTATTCTCGACCGACGGTCATCTGATTGTCAACGAAGTCTCTGACGCTGAATATGCAACTCCCGCCCTCAACTCAGGCGTCTACATTGTCAACGTATGCGGCGTGACCAAGAAAATCGCTGTACGCGCAATGTGATAAACCGAACACCGATTTAATCGCGCGGGTAGACCGACCGACGGCAAAACCGTCGGGTCGGTCACCCCATTTTTAGAAAAAGAACTCAGATAGAAGAAGTATAACCAAATTAACAACTCAAGAATTAATGAAAAAACTGATTTCCTCATTCGCCCTGTTGCTTCCGGCACTCGCCTCTCTGGCTATTCAGCCCGTCGAAGAGCAGCCAGGACGAGACCTCAATCCTCAGTTCACCATGAACCTCATGGGAACAATGGCGAAAGCCGCCGAATCGACAGAGAACAAAAATTCGTTCTTCGAAGGATTCGAAAGCCGCGACCCCGATGAATACGGGCATCCGTCCAACACCTATATGGCACCGGGCTGGAGCAACTTCTCTCTCGCAAACAACAGCTACGACCTTATCACTCAAGGCTACTGGAACCTCAACTGGCTGACGCTCAGCAATAGCAGTGCGCTCATATTGCCGTCAAACAACCAGACGACCGCCTTCGAAGGCGAGTGCTTCGCCTACATCATGCCCGACGTAATGTGGGGCAGCAAACTTCCTTACCCCGACCTGGGTCTTGACTACGCGACCAACCGTCCTCAGGATGAATGGCTCGTGACTCCGCAAATGACCCCGAAAGAAGAGGAATGGTTCTATTTCAAACTCCAGTTCCGTCCAGGATGGAGCATCTATAACCGCGACGCCAAAGACTTCACCGGCGAGAATAACCTGCTCGAAGTCTATGTCACCGAAGGCGACGGAACGAAAGACTCAGAGTGGACCAAAATCTGGAGCCTCAAGGACTACATCATCGCCAACTACACCGAAGAACAGCTCCGCGCCGACCTCATCACATTCAATGGAATACCCTACGAATCAATCTTCGTCAAAGTCAGCGACTATGTCGGCAAGAAGGTGAGACTCGCATTCCGCTACTTCGGTGTCAACGGTCAGGGCATGGCAATCGACAACGTTTCGCTCGGCATACCGATGCCCAAACCGTCATACGAAATCCCCGCAGGTTTCTTCAAACAGCAGACCATCGACCCCACGATGAAAGACATCAAGGGCGAACCCCAGCTTCTGATACCTTTCGGCATCGAAGCCACATGGCTCAACACCTCCGAGGACGTCATGACCAACGAATGGACTTACGACGCAGCAGACGGCACATCACAGACCTCTGACGTCAAGCATCTCGTCACCCCCGCCTACACCGTAGGTCACAAATACACCACTCCGTCGCTGAAAGGCATGTTCGAAAGCCGCTCGGCGGTCTTCACCACTCCTTTCACATCGATGCAGGCAGGCGGACGCCTCAGCGGAGAAGGTAAAAACGGCTACAAGGGCGAGCTTGGCATCGCAACCTATGACTACCTCGACCCACAGGGTTCAATCGCTATATCACCGAGCCAAATCGCTTTCCACGAAGGCATGCACGACGCATGGGAAATGCTTCTCGGCAGAGTGACCAACACACTGGAAATCCTCGGCATGGGCTGTGTCTATCCCGCGGCACCTATGCCCTACGGCTTCGACTATGTCGACATCTTCGCTCAGGTCAAAGGTGATGCCCAAGGCAAAATTGACGAAAAAGCCGCGGTAGTGCTCACCGTGTTCCGTCTGCCCGAAGACGAATACACCGAGACAGCGGCAGTAATCGGTCAGTCGGTCCTCACCGGTAAAGACATCAACGAATTGGAAGTAATCGAGAAGGGCGGTTACAAGAACCTCCGCTTCAACCTCGAAGTGCCCGTTGTCGCAGACGGCAATATTCTCGTGCTGCTCTCGCCCGTCGGCTTCAAAGGAAACGATACGCTCGTGTTCCCCTTCATGAGGTCGACCGACGAAAAGGTATGGGGCAACTCGGTTGCCTACATGATGGTCTATGAAACAGAGGAGAACGGCGGAACTTACGATATGTTCTACAACCTCAACTCATATCCGCTGTCAGTCGGTCACTTCGCAGGTCTGACCATGAGCCTCGGCGCGGCTTACTCCTATATGGAAGCTCCCGCCTATGCAGGCACCACAATCGAAATTCCTGCCACCGGCGGAGAATACAAGCTCGACATCCACTCGATGTTCGCTCCCGAAAACTGGGCGGTCACCGACAACGGCGTGACTAAGTCAGAATGGATTGAACTCAGCGCGGAAAAGGATGCCACCCAAGCCGACCTCTATCACACGACACTCAAGTTCGCCGCCAACCCCGAGCCTGACGACCGCGAAAAAGAGGTGTATATCGCTCAGGCAGGCTCAAGAGTCGCTCTCAAAGTCGTGCAGGCAGGCACTCCCGCTTCAGTCTGCGACATCGCTGTCGATAACGAGATGAAAGTGAGCGTCAGCGGCGCGACAATCAACGTCGACGGCGTAAACGGCGAAGTGAGCGTCTACAACATGACCGGTCTCAAGGTGGCTGCTGCCACAGCCGAAGGCTCTGTAAGCTTTGACGCCTCGGCACTCGCCCACGGAGTATATGTTGTCCGCAGCGGTAAAACAGCAGTGAAAATCATCCTGTAACAGCCGAAATATCTGAAAGATGAAAATCAAAGTTCTTTCAGCCGCCATAGTCCTGTGTCTGGCAGCAAGCCAGGCACAGGCTTATGATTTTATATCAGGCGGTATAGCATACAACGTCCTTACCAACACAGCGACGCGCAAGACCGCCGCAGTCACTTATGTCGACACCAATCCCGACGAGTCGGGCTATGTGACGACCTACAAAGGCTCGGTCGTCGTTCCAGCCCAGGTGACAGACAGGAGTTTCAACACCTATAATGTCACCCAAATCGGCAACCTCGCGATGTTCAACAACCAGTCGCTCTATCATCTCACCCTGCCGGAAAGCATCACAGCCATCGGCTCACAGGCGTTCAGCCACTGCTATTCGCTCCTCGACGTCAACATACCGTCTGCGGTGAACCGCATCGGTGACTTCGCGTTCGAATACTGCGAAGACCTCAAGACCATCAAGCTGCCGGCACGTCTGGCTACGATGGGCGATGGCGTGTTCCAGCAGTGCTTCGGTCTGGAGAGCATAGAGGTCGACCCGGCGTGCGAGGAATTCAAGTCGATTGACGGAGTGCTTTACGGCGGAGTGAAATCTCCCAACGGCATGACACTGCTCGCCTATCCCGGCTCACATCCCTCCAGCGAATATGTAATGCCCGACGGGGTCTCAACAATCAACTCCTATGCGCTGAGTGCCAACATCTCGATGCGCAGCATCACGCTATCGAAAGACCTCGCAGCCATAGAGATGCTCACATTCTCCGAATGCGAGGTGCTCGAAGAAGTGAAAGTCGCCGAGGGCAACACCCATTTCTCCTCTGTCGACGGCGTGCTGCTCACAGCCGACGGCAAGAGACTGATGGTTTATCCGCTCATGCGATATGCCGAAGAATATGAAGTGCCGGAAGGCGTGACGACAATCGATGCTTTCGCGTTCTTCGACGTGCAGCTGATTTCATGGCTGAAACTGCCCTCCACGCTCACCTCAATCGGAGAACTGGCGTTCGGAGCTGCCTGCGGTTTCCGCGACATCACGTGCATGGCAACCGTGCCTCCGAAGTGGGCAATCTCGACGCTCATACCGTCAGCCAACCTCTTCGACAACACGATTTACACTCAGGCGACTTTGTATGTGCCCGACGGGTCGGTCGAAGCATACAAAAAAGCCGATGGATGGAAAAATTTCGCCCAAATCGTGCCGCTGTCGACAGCCGTGAAAGATCTGACGGTCGATGAGACGGAGGCTCCGGCAGAATATTACAATCTGCAGGGTCAGCGCATCAGCCGCCCGTCGTCAGGCGTAGTGCTGACACGCCGCGGCTCGAAAGTAACCAAGGAAATCATCCGCTAAGCGACGAGGAACAACAGAATCATAACAGCGTTGTGTCAAAATCAGGCACAACGCTGTTTTTTTGTCCCGGAGTCCTCAGAGTGCTAAGAGAGCTCCGCTCTGGGGAGATTATTTTTTTAGGATA
>CAMWNF010000094.1 GCA_947175535.1 uncultured Bacteroidales bacterium | reverse complement strand
AAAAAATCACATGCAAAGCAAAGGATCTTTAGGAAGCACCGTCGCCGGTGTTATCGCGATTTTCCTCGTATTGGTGTGCCTTTTCTATCTGTCTTTCTCGTTTATCTCGAGCAAGCATGAAAAAGCTGCCGCTCAGTACGCTCTGGTAGAGTCGGGCGATAACGACGACGCCGCTTACAACCAAGCTTACAAGCACTACATGGACTCGCTCGGCGAGCAGAAAGTTTATCTGGGATATACACTCAATGATGTACGCAAATGGGGCGTAGGTCTCGGACTTGACCTCAAGGGCGGTATGAACGTCATTCTTCAGGTCGACATGCCCGACATGCTCCGCTCGATGAAAAGCGGCGACACCGACTCTGTGTTCGAGTCGGCAATCGCAGCAGCTAACGCACAGGTGGCTCAGCACGCTACGGACGACTACGTCGGCACATTCGTAACTGAATACCGCAGCCGCAAACCTCAGGCAGACTTCTCGGTTATTTTCCAAGGTCTCGTCAATCCAGGCTCGAGCGACGATCAGGTGCGCACCAAACTTAAATCAGAAGTCAAGGACCGTGTCGACAACTCTGCGACCAACGTGCTCCGCAGCCGTATCGACCAGTTCGGCGTCGTTTCGCCCAACATCCAGGTGCTTCAGGGTAAGGACGGTCAGATCCTTCTCGAGCTTCCGGGCGTGAAGGACCACGAACGTGTGCGCGAACTTCTCCAGCGTTCGGCGAACCTCGAATTTTATGAAACATATACAGTCGACCAGATTGCGAACGCGCTTTCAACAGTGTACTCACGTCTGAACGCCGACACATTATATAATGCAGCTCCTCTCGCACAACTTCTGTCGACTCAGGGAGCCGGCGCAACAATCGGCTATGTTCCCGATGCACGCACAATGGCTCAGGTTGACGCTTTGCTTGCAACTCCCGTTGCGAAGAGCCTCCTTCCGTCAGACCTCCGTCTGCGCTGGGGCGTTAAAGCCGCTACACGCGTCGATCCGGCAACCAAGCAGGAAATCAACTTCGGCTTCCCTCTCTATGCACTCCGCACATCGGGTGGTAAACCCGCTCTCGACGGTAAGGCTGTCAGCGACGCATCGTCGAACTTCGACAACCTTCGCGGTAACGAAGTGTCGATGCGCATGAACCCCGAAGGCGCACGCGCTTGGGCCCGCATCACAGCAGCGAATATCAACCGTCAGGTCGCAATCGTCCTTGACGACAAGGTTTATTCCGCTCCTAACGTTAACAGCGTTATCGAAGGCGGTCAGTCGTCAATCACCGGCGATTTCACACTCGACGAGGCAAAAGACCTTTCGAACGTGTTGAAATCTGGTAAGATGGATGCGAAAGTGCATATCATCAGCGACATGGTTATCGGTCCGTCGCTCGGCGCACAGGCAATTCAGGCAGGCTTTATTTCGTTCGTCGTGGCACTCGTGCTTCTGATGGCGTTCATGGTGACCTTCTACGGTTGGATACCCGGCTGCATCGCCAATATCTGTCTTATCTTCAACCTCTTCTTCACGCTCGGTATCCTCGCATCGTTCCAGGCAGTGCTTACCCTTTCGGGTATCGCCGGTATCGTGCTCTCGCTCGGTATGGCAGTCGACGCCAACGTGCTTATCTTCGAACGTTCGAAAGAGGAACTCCGCGCCGGCAAGAACCTGCGCACAGCAATCGCCGACGGTTACAGCAACGCGTTCTCAGCGATTTTCGACTCTAACCTGACATCAATCATCACAGGTATCATCCTGCTTCTCTTCGGTACAGGACCTATCAAGGGCTTCGCAACGACTCTTATCATCGGTCTTATCTGCTCGTTCTTCACAGCAGTATATCTGAGCCGTCTGTTCTTCGCATGGTTCGGCAAGTCCAAGATGTTCAACGATATCACATTCCAGACAGCCGCTTCGCGCAAGATGTTTGTCAACGCCGACTATAACTTCCTCGGCGCACGCAAACTGAGCTTCACAATCGCAGGTATCTTCGCTGCAATCGTCGTTATCTCGCTCTTCGCCCGCGGTCTCAATCAGGGTATCGATTTCTCGGGTGGTCGCAACTATGTCGTTAAGTTCGAACAGCCTGTGAGCACAACAGAACTTCAGGAAGCTCTCGCTCCCCAGTTCCCGGGTGCTTCGGTATCGGTTATCACAATCGAAAGCTCGAATCAGGTGCGTATATCGACCAACTACAAAATCACCGACGAAAACGAGAACACTGAAAAGGAAATCACCGCCAAGCTCTTTGAGGCACTCAAACCTTATCTCCGCAACGGTATGACTCCTGAAGAATTCTCGACTACCGACGCGAGCCAAGGTATCGTACAGTCGCAGAAAGTCGGTCCGTCAGTGGCAGACGACATGCGTACGGACGCATACATCGCAGTGACTATCGCTCTTATCGCGATGTTCCTCTACATCCTGCTCCGTTTCCGTAACGTAGCGTTCTCGCTCGGCGCACTCGCAGCCGTTGCGTTCACAGCGTTCTCAATCATTGGTTTCTATTCGTTGTTCTATGGCGTTCTGCCCTTCGCAATGGAAATCGACCAGACGTTTATCGCCGCTATCCTGACTGTAATCGGTTATCAGATTAACGATACGGTGGTTGTGTTTGACCGTGTGCGTGAGAATGTCGGTCTCTATCCGAAACAGGATTTCTATACGACCATCAACAAGTCAATCAACTCGACTCTCGGTCGTACAATCATGACATCATGCTCAACACTGCTCGTGCTTCTGTGTATCTTCATCCTCGGTGGTGACGCTATCCGCAGCTTCACGTTCGCAATGCTCTTTGGTGTAATCATCGGTACGCTCGCTACCATCTATATCGCAGCTCCGGTCGCTTACCTGACAGACGCACGTCGTCACAAGACAGTGAAAAAATAAGCAATCCAATAACTGAATATAAAATGCCGACCTCAAAAACGGGGCCGGCATTTTTTTTCGGTAGCCGGGCGACAACGATGTTATTTTAGGGAGGGATTTGTGGAAGTTGGCGAAAAAGTGTATCTTTGAATTGATAAATCAAAGTTTTACAGCAGTGCTAACGATTTACAAGGCTTCTGCCGGTTCCGGCAAAACTTATACCCTCGCGTTCGAATATGTGAGGATGCTGCTCGGTGTGAAAGACGAAAACGGCTCATACCGTCTTAATCTGCCCAAATATCAGAATGGCAAAGAGATTGCAGCACGTCACCGCAATATACTTGCAATAACGTTCACCAATAAAGCTACGGAGGAGATGAAATCTCGTATCGTCAGTGAGTTGTCGGCGATAACGGCAGATCATTCCGACGGCAGCAAGGATTGCCCGTATGTGCCGGAACTGATGCGTGAATTCGGCTGCACGCGTGACGAGTTGCGCGAAGTAGCGGAAAAGTCATTACGGAGTCTGCTTTTTGATTACCATCATTTCAATGTCAGCACTATCGACTCGTTTTTTCAGACCGTTCTACGCGCGTTCGCGCGTGAGGTGGACCGTCAGGGCGATTATGGCGTGGAACTGAACGACGATTTCGCTGTCGTGTCGGGTATCGGAATGATGCTCGACGACCTTAACTACGGCAATCCACCGCGAAGGAAGGAAATGATGCGGTGGATAAGCAACTATACTATGAACCTTGTATCAGACGGTAAGGACGGAAGTATGTTCAACCGCTCAGGCTCATTGCTTAAAGATCTTGCAAGGTACGTCGGTAAGATGGGTAGCGAGGTGTTTAAGCAGAAAGCAGATATGGTGCTGGAATATCTTGAGGATACTGACCGCATAAAGAAATTCATTAGGACGATAGACACACGGGAAAAAGAATTGATGACTCCGCTTGCCCAACGGGCTAAAGAAATAATATCCACCATAGAGTCATTCGGATATGCCGAAAATTTGCTCCCGGGCGCGTTCTGGCGGATTGTAAGGGCCGTTATAGACGGGGATGAAATGGAAATCAAAGATTTCCGGCAGACGAAAACCGGAAAAATGCTTTCCTGGCGGACCAGCGGCGATAACTCGTTTTACACAAAGAAATACTGTCCGAAAGGTCAACTGCCGCCGGACAGCTTGTCGGATGAACTTTGTGACTGGATGAACGATGCCTACAGAGCGGCTGCCGAGATATATGCACTTGATAAAATAAAATCGGCATGCCCTAACCTCGAGTTTCTCGGCTTCACATGGCATTATATCAATCGCTTCAGAGAGGAAAACAATCTGATATTATTATCAGACACACATGATTTGCTTCAACGCATCATCGGCGGAAGTGAGACGCCGTTTATATATGAGCGCATCGGTGTGATGCTAAGGCATTTTCTTATAGATGAATTTCAGGATACGTCACATATGCAGTGGCAAAATCTGAAACCTCTGGTTGCCGACAGTCTTTCGACCGGTTGCGATAACCTTATCATCGGCGACGAGAAACAGGCGATATACCGCTTCAGAAATTCGGACTCGTCGCTGCTGCACCATGTCGTCGCGCAGGAAGATTTTCCGAAAGACCACGTCATACGCGGCAACTGCGCGGCAGAAAATACCAATCACCGCAGTGCTCCGGGCATAGTGCGTTTTAATAACGCCTTGTTTACGCGCATTGCACGGAATTGTGGAGTGGCGGGGTACGAAAATACGGTTCAGTCGGTGTTCGACCGTAAAGCAGCACTGCAATCATACATTAAAATATATGATACATCGGAACTCGATATGGTCAACGATATGCCGGCTGAATTCGATATCACCGCCAGAGAGATACTACGTCAGCATGAAGCGGGTTACCGCTGGAAAGATATCGCGGTTCTTGTCAGAAAGAGAGCTGAAGCAGAGGCTGTAGTGAATTACCTTCTGGAATATTATCCTGAAATAAAAGTGCTTTCAGACGAGGCTCTGCTGCTAAAAAATTCGCCTGCGGTCAAGCTGGTGATAAGTATGCTCAAGCTGGTCGACGAGTCATATTCGGCAATGACTGATAATGGTGGAACAGATAGAAGCGGGGCGCCGGTCTACGGTACAGTCGGTGATATACGCATGATGATAAGCCGATATGAATACTTTATTGCTGAAGGTTACGGAACGGAAGAGGCGCTTAGTCTGGCACTTGAGCCTTCAGGCGCGGCAGAGGAGATGTCGATAGCCGGCAGTATTGTCGATATAAGGGAGGCGCATCCGGCAGGGCTTGTGTCGCTTGTAGAGACAATAATCGCCAAGAAAGTGCCGCCGTCAAGAAGACGTAAAGAATATGCTTATCTGGCTGCTTTCCAGGATGAAGTTATAAACTATTGTACGCTTTATAATCCTTCGGTGCATGCATTTCTCGACTGGTGGGCAGATGCGTCGCAACATCTGGCGATAAATTCGGGCGCCGGTCAGGATGCAGTGTCGGTCATGACGGTGCACAAGTCGAAGGGTCTGCAATGGGCTTGCGTACATGTGCCTTTCGGCGACTGGAAACTTGTAAGACCGAGTGAAAGTGTGTGGATAGCTCCTGATTTTCTTGACTTTGTCGAGCCGGACATTTGTCCTCCGCTTATTTCGGTTGAACTTAATGAAAAGTGTATGCTTGAAGGCTCGCCGCTAAAGTCGCAGGCAGAGCTTAGCCGTCATGAGCAGCTTGTGGACAATCTTAACGCCACTTATGTAGCATATACCCGCCCCGAACGAGAGCTGACTATCTGTTTTGCGAAACACGTGGCAGCGGGAAAGGAGGTTTTCGATGCTCTTGGACAGAGTCCTGACGACGGTGAGCTTTGTATGGATTTAGCGACTCATGTGAGAGAGGATATAAATGAAGAACCCGCGGGTCTTTTGTTTGTCTACGGGGAACCAACCGCTCCTGAGCATAAGTCTGACGACAATATCGAGCCTGATGATGAAGAACTGCGCGATTACCGTGTGTTTTTCAGGGAAGATACGGCGGCGTTGACAAGTATAGACGATGCGACGGCTGATGTCGGCGAGATAATAAGCGATATCAACGGCGATGAAGACAATGCGCTGTCGGAAACACCGGAGTATGAAAAATTAAGAGCCATAGCTGCGGAGCGAGGAACGCACCTTCACTCGATAATGGCGGACATAGAGACGGCTGATGACATTGAGCAGGTCATCGACAGAGCCGCTCTACGTTATGGATTGACTGAGGCGAATGCCGACGAGTACCGCAAAATCATAAGGAATGCCTTTGATTCTGCCGGTCGTAATGTAGTCCGTTGGTTCTCTCCGACAGCAAGGATTTTCAAGGAACAAAGCATCTATAAGCCTGAAGGTGACAGCACCTATCGCCCTGACCGTATTGTCATCGGTGAGGATGGCGCGGTAGAGGTTGTCGATTATAAATTTACGACAGAGCCGTTGGCATCACATCAGCGTCAGGTCGAAGTCTATGTGTCGCTGCTGAAGGTCATGGGCTATGAAAATGTCACAGGATATCTGTGGTATCCGGAATTGAATATTATAAAATCAGTAAAATAAAAAAGAACATGAACAAACTGTTAACGACTTTTCTTCTGGCTGCGGTAATGACCGGAATAGAGGCGGAAGCCTGCACGAGTCTTATTGCATCGCGTGGCGCGACTGCCGACGGAAGCACTATGATTACTTATGCCGCCGACAGTCATACGCTTTACGGCGAGCTTTACAATCAACCTGCAGCCGACCATGAGAAAGGCGCCATGCGTAAGATTTTCGATTGGGATACTGGTGCGTATCGCGGAGAAATCCCGGAGGTGAGCCATACCTACGCGACAATCGGCAATATGAACGAGCACGGTCTTACAATCGCTGAAAGCACATGGGGAGGGCGTCACGAGCTCGAAGGCTCAGGTCTTATCGACTATGGCTCCCTCATATATATAACATTGCAGCGAGCGAAGACAGCCCGCGAGGCTATCAAAGTGATGACCGACCTTGTCAATGAATACGGCTACGGCTCGGAAGGAGAATCCTTCTCAATCGCCGACCCTGAGGAAGTCTGGGTAATGGAGCTTATAGGCAAAGGGGCGAAAGACAAGGGTGCGGTTTGGGTTGCACGCCGTGTTCCAGAGGGATATATATCGGGGCATGCCAATCACGCGCGCATACATAAATTCCCGCTTGATGATGCGGAGACTATCTATTCGCCCGATGTCATAGAATTCGCGCGTCAGCAAGGATATTTCGACGGAAAAGACGAGGATTTCGATTTTTCCCGTGCGTATGCGGTCACGGATGCAGGAGCGCTCAGAGGTTGTGACGCACGTGTGTGGAGCTACTTCAACCGTTTTGCCGAGGGTGGGGTGGATGAGTATCTGCCTTGGATACTGGAAGGAAAGGGAGAGCCGCTGCCGCTATGGGTCAAGGTTGACCGCAAGCTGAATTCAGATGATTTGAAATGGATGATGCGTGACCACTTCGAGGATACACCTCTCGACATGACAAAAGATATAGGTGCGGGACCGTTCGATGTGCCTTACCGTTGGCGCCCGATGTCATTCACTGTAGACTCTGTGGAGTACACTCATGAACGTGCCATCGCCACACAGCAGACCGGCTTTTCGTTCGTGTCGTCGATGAACGCAGACCGTCCTGATGCGATGAAGGGAATACTTTGGTTCGGTGTAGACGATGCAAACACGTGTGTCTATGTTCCGGTGTTCAATTCGACTGAAACTGTTCCGTTTCAACTCTCTCACGGCAATGGTGACTTGTATGACCTTTCATGGGATGCGATGTTCTGGGTAAATAATTACGTTGCCAATCAGGCATACAACCGTTACAGTCAGATGATACCTGATATCCGGAAAGTGCAGTCGGGGCTTGAAGCTGATATCAACAGTGCTGTTGCAGAGGTAAAGCAGAGTATTGCCGGTATGCCTTACAAGGAGGCTCAAGCAAATCTTCAGCAACTCACCAACTACTGGACAGCGAAAGCGACTAAAGATTATAAGGCGTTGGGCGATTATCTGTTTGTGAAATATCTCGACGGTAATATCAAACGCGAGAAAGACGGACAATTTGAACGTAACGAGGCAGGTCAGCCTGTTCAGCCCGTGTTCGGCGGCTACAATCAGCGACATTTCGAATCCATAGCTAAACGTCCCGACGGCGAACGTCTCAGAGTAGTGGAGATAGCGCAATAAATGTTTTAGTTTATTAATCTTTTTTATATGAGTCGGCAAGCGGCACCTTTGGGTGTCGCTTGTTCTATTTATATAAGATTACCAAACGATTCAACTGTTTGCTTTATGAAAAAGGGGACTTTTATAATGTTGCTTGGCAGTGTTGTTGCAATGAATGCCGCGGCTGCGGAAGTCGGCACAACGACCGCAGATAGTTCCCTGTCTGCAATCACGATGCCTGAAATCAATGAAATAATCGTTGAAGAAAATATAGAGTATCTTCCAGTTGTCACCGCCGATCTCGCAACGGCGACAATTGATACTGCCGCCAATTATGATTTCAGTCGTGCGCACATGAGTAAGGGGCAAAATCCATCCATTTATCTCCTTCCTTACTCTATGAAGACCAATTCTCCTGATTGGAAAAAATTATGGGTGAATACGGGTGTGCTTGCAGGAGCCTTTGGCGGTACGCTCCTCGTGCTTCAGTGTCTTCCACAGGACGCTACAAGCTGGAACCGTGCGGAACTACAACAGCAGCCGCCGCTGAAACGCTGGTACCGTAACGTTTTTGTTCGCGACCCTGAGATAGACCACGATAAATTTATTTTTAATTATGTGTTGCACCCATATGCAGGAGCTGTCTATTTCATGGCAGCACGAACGGCGGGTTTTAATTTCTGGCGTTCATTCCTCTATTGCTCAATCGTGTCGGACATCGGTTGGGAATTTGGAGTCGAAGCATGCATGGAGCGTCCTTCATATCAGGACCTTGTTATAACTCCTGTCGTGGGGAGTATTATCGGAGAATGCTTCTACAAACTCAAGCGTCATATTGTGAATAACGACTACCGTCTTTTCGGCTCGAAAGTCGTAGGTAATATAGCAGCCTTTATAGTGGACCCCGTCAATGGTTTCACCGACCTGTTCAGCCGTAGTAAAACACGCGGCATCTACCGGTCCGAACGCAAGGCGACTGCTCCGACGTCATCCCTGCTGCCGTCGATGGTCAACGGTGCGCCGGGTATTACGTTCAGCTGCGTATTCTGAACGGGGTGTGATGACGGTGAATTCAGGACAGAATGTTTAATCTCCCGAAGCCGTTCGGAAAATCAAAAAATATAGAAAATTGATTTTCAGGGCGGAAATATTTGGAAATCAGAAAACTTTGTGCTAATTTTGCAGCGGTTTAAAAGGCTCTGCATGCCCTTCTGTCGCTAATATGTTAAATGTTAGAACGATAGATGGGGTTGCGGTGTCTGATAAATAGAGTTTAAAAGTAAAGAAAAAGAGATAAGAAACATTTAAGAACTAAAAAAACTAAGATGCCTACCATTCAGCAATTAGTAAGAAAAGGACGTGTGGCTCTTGAGGACAAGAGTAAGTCTCCCGCACTCGATTCATGCCCGCAGCGTCGCGGCGTGTGTGTGCGTGTGTACACTACCACTCCCAAAAAGCCTAACTCGGCAATGCGTAAGGTTGCACGTGTGCGCCTCACTAACGGTAAAGAAGTCAACTCATACATCCCCGGCGAAGGTCACAACCTTCAGGAGCACTCAATCGTGCTTGTTCGTGG
>CAMWNF010000093.1 GCA_947175535.1 uncultured Bacteroidales bacterium | reverse complement strand
CGCTCGCTCACGCCGAGACACCCGCCCCCACTACACCATGTGATATTGTTTTCCAGTTCTGGGCATACGATATCGGTTTTGCCGGACTCGACCATGTGCTTGCATCGGGCGAACCTATCAAGGTTCTTGTTATGGACACCGAATGTTATTCCAACACCGGCGGTCAGCTCTCAAAAGCGACACCGCGCGCAGCTGTCGCCAAGTATGCCCCCGACGGTAAGTCGACGCCCAAGAAAAATCTGGGTCGAATGATGATGACTTATGGCAACGTCTATGTTGCATCTGTGGCTCTCGGTGCTAATTATCAGCAGGCTATCGATGCGCTCACCGAAGCCGAACGCTATCCCGGTCCTGCAATCGTGATTGCTTACTGCCCTTGCATCAATCACGGCATACGCCCCGGATTGGGTCACTCTATAATCGAAGAACGTCGCGCCGTCGAGGCGGGTTACTGGCCGCTCTACCGCTTCAATCCGCTCAATGCAGAGTCGCCGCTGACAATCGACAGCTTTATTCCCGGCGCTGATAACAGCGGTCACAACGGCTCTTCACCCCTCACTGCTTCTCCGTCCTATCCCGGTGCGCCCGAACCGCTTGACGATGTTCACGGCTTCATTATGGGCGATGACCGCTATATGGATTTGCAGATGGTAGCGCCCCAACGAGCCGACATACTCCGCCCGCGCCTGCAGGAAGACTGCAACCTCGAAAACTCCGCCCTCAAAAAACTCAGCAAAGAATAAATTGAACTTGAATATGTTATGGCTGGATTGATTATTTGGCTGATTGTAATTTTTATTATTGCATGTTTGGCAATCCCGGGCTTCATTAAGTTTTTCCTCTGCGTTGCCCTCCCCGTCGGCATAGTATTGTTTTTACTAATCTCCTGGCTAAGGAGATAATTAACAATTTGAATTCCTCAAAATCTGCTGTTTACACCGGATTGGAGGATTCGGTTATGCGTGTTACATGAATGGAGGTGCTGACGTTGCCTTTTTTCGTCTTGGCGGATACGGGAAGGAATTCAACGATAAAATAGGTATCGTCAATTGTTGAGTCGTCAATTTCGTCGAATGAGAATCTAATTGTGTTTGAGTCTATTAATGTGGCAGTCCAAGTCTTGGTAATGCTTGTGTAAGTTTTATCTGCGTCCTCGTTGCCTTCGACCGGGTCGGTAAGGAAATTATTATTGGAATCGGGTATAGAGCCGATTGTTATATTGTCAGCATTAGTGCATTTGATTGTCAGTTCGCTTGATAGTCGATTTGTGACAATATGATACGTTTTGGGAACACAGCAAGGGTCGGGAGAGTAATATTCGACTTTGACGTTATTGTTGTCGGAAATGGTTTCGGCGGAGAACATCAGTTCGGCGTCGTCTTCCTCGCAAGCGACGAGTGCTAAAGCGAAAATCGCGGTCAGGATTAAAGATAGGGATTTGTGCATTATTTATTGTATTATAGGTTGTTGCGGCGGATAAAGCTAAGTGTCAGACCGTCATCGGGAGTAATTCGCCGCCAAGTCATTTTCGCGGGTGTGAGTTCTGTGATAATGTAATTTTGAAAGACATCGAACAGTTCTTCGTCTTTGGCATCGACAGGGGTAAAGGAGATATCGAGAACGCCGTTGTTGTTTTGGGGTCCGGCGGCATGCCAATCGTATTGGTTGACAGGTTGTTTAACGATGTTATCACCGTCGTTATGTAAATAATATACTTCAAAGGTTCCCCAGTTGTCAAAATCCTTGATGGTGGAGAAGGCGTAGATTATGGTGTAGTCAGGATGATTTTCGTCAACCACTTCCCATGAGCCTTTTATTAAGGCGGGATCAAGGAGGTTGTCATCGTGATTGCAAGCAGCCAGCAGGAGGCTAAAAATGAAAAGCAAAGGGCCAAAAAGTTTTTTCATTAGGGATATATGTTTTTGAGATTAAACTGCCTCAAAATTAATAAAAATACGGTATGCAACGTAATTTTAGCGGGAAAATCAATGTGTCAAGTTCGATTTATCAACAAATGTTGAGAGTTATAATAAATATTAGGATTAAGAAATTCTCACGTGTAAGACTAAGAAGGCTTTGTTGATATCATAAACAAATGCTAATTATAGTATGTTGACAGCTGCAGTTTGCAATAATACATTTGCCAAAAAATAATCGATTGCGAATAAACATGAGCAAGGCATCCATTCTACTTCTATTTGGGAGTAATGTACAAAAATATCGAAAAGAATTAAAGTTATCACAAGAAAAACTGGCAGAATTAGCCGGTGTCCATCGTACATATATAGGTATGATAGAAAGAGCAGAAAAGAACATTACTCTCTGTAACATGGAAAAAATTGCAAAAGCACTAAATATACCCGTAGCCCAACTCTTACAGGAATAATATTACAATCTATAATTAAGTAAAATGTATAATCAAAAGTACTACAAAAATGGTAAGATGCTTCAGCTAAAACCTTTTGAAGAAGCAATACATACATACCCAACAGCCGATGGAACCTTAATAGCCATATTTCAAGGAAATCGCGGAGATAATCCTAAATTAGATTTCAGAGTTAAATATCTTAATGATGACCCAAATGCAAAACCTGTGCAGTTGCCACATGTCGATTGGGTCGTAGATTTACTTATAAAAGCTCAGAAATATCCAGATGAAGTAAAGGGGCTATTGGACTATTTTATCAATTTTTATAATAATTGTAAGCCATTTACATCTATTAAAGAAAGAGCCGCTTATACACCTCAATCCTTACCGATAATTGATAATATGTATGGATATGTTCAAGTTCCTGGTACTTTTTCTATGGGCGGAATTGCTATTATTCTTGAATTGTTCTGTATCTGTGAAAAACAAACGGCTGGTGCTCATCAATTCAAGTTGTTATTACAAATGACACGTGATTATATGGACGGTAAAATAAATTACAGAAATTTACTTAATCTTGCTATCAACCACCGTGAATATTAAAATGGCAAGTCTTGTCCATAAGGCATAAAAGGCTCTTTAATATAACCTATTCCTGTTTTGTCAAATAAAGGTGATTGCACCTGAAGTTTATTCAAATATGTTTTGCAAATAGAAATATCGTTAATCTCTTCACGACGGGCTTTGCTTAGCTTCAAAAACTCTTCATTTTTATCTATCCCAAGAAAACGACGCCCCAATAGGTTTGCTGCAATCCCCGTTGTACTGCTCCCGGTAAATGGATCAAGAATCCATGCATCATGATGGGTGGAAGCTTGTATTATCCGCGATAGAAGTTTCAACGGTTTCTGGGTAGGATGTTTTCCACAAGATTTTTCCCAGCGGGCAATTGCCGGTAATCGCCAGACATCGCGCATTTGCGTACCACCATTAATTTTTTTCATAAGTTCATAATTAAAAAAGTGTGGCACCTTCGGTTCTTTACGAGCCCAAATAATATACTCTGCGGAAAAAGTAAAATATTTGCATGACAAATTTGGTGGTGGATTAGTTTTTTCCCATGTAATGCAATTTAATATTTTGAAGCCTAATTCGGCTAAACATCTTGCTACAGAAAAAATATTGTGATACGTGCCGCTTACCCAAATGGTACCGTTATTTTTTAATTTATTACGGCATGCAGCTATCCAGGATTTATCAAAAAGATAATCGTCTTCATAGCCATTTGATTTATCCCAATCACCTTTATTGACAGATACCATTTTCCCACTTTGAACACTTATGCCTCCATTTGAAAGATGATACGGAGGATCTGCAAAAATCATATCAAATTTGAAATCAAAAGAATTCAACAATTCGATACAATTTCCTTTTAGAAGAGTAAAATCCCGGTTATCAGACTTGTAATAAGCAACTGGCATTTAGAGAAGTGTTTTTGAAATTATTCCATTTTCGAGGTCATCGATATTATACAAATCTTCTAACACATCAAAAGTTTCTTTCAGATTGTTTTTCGCGCTTCGCCAGCCGCAACCATCCGTAAACCAAACAAACTTAAAATATTCCAAATCCTTTGTTTCCAGAGTAATGGTCTTATAGCTGCGGGCTGTTTCGTTTAGCTTGGAACCACTGCTTGTATAAAAATTAGTTTCTATGCCATATATAGTGTTCTCCCCCTTAACAACAAAGTCAAACCTCTTTTCAGCTCCTCCATTATTTGATATAGAAGATAAATCGATTCCCCACTTTTCCTCTATTTCATGTATATACATTTCTTTGAAATACGAGACTCCTTTCACAAGTCCAGCTTTACAAAGAAAACTTTCAACAAGATTTTCCATTAAGTGACCACCACGGTTCTTACGCCCATTGGAATCAAGCCCAGTTTCGATACCGGTCACATAATCTACAAGATTATTCACTATATGATTTTCCATCAAATCAAATAGTCCGGTCTTGCGCATAAATTTAGCATATTCTTCAATTGTGCAATTCGGGCTATCAAAATGAAAATCAATCTGCCCCTCTTCATCCATGACCATAATATCATGTTCGCGTTTAGCCAAAAGAATAGGGATGCATCGTAATGTCTCAGGATACTGTTTCAAGATAGCTATAAAATCAGCTTCAATATTTTTTGAGCCGATAAGTGAGTTAAGAATATTGAGTGGTATTTTTATGCTATCAACATTTCTATATACTTTGCTAAAATCAATATAATATTTATAATCAGCTATAGAAGGTCTGAAACCGGTAAGCCAAGCGTTGAAATCTCTCATATTACGGAATGTTAGCGACGTTTGAAATCATTATTTCAGAAATTGAGCCACGCTTCCCCCCCTTTGAATTAATCATTCTTGTAGCAGAGACTCTTTTAATAGTGAACATATTGTAAAGTTGATCAAAGAAATCATCCTCGTTATCCATATTTTGTGGGTCCGAATTATTGGCGAGAAACATAGATTTGTCTTTTGCTATTTTTCTACAAAAATCACGAAGACGTAACTGTTCATTATCATCAAAACCATCTTTGGCGTAAGATGTAAAAGCTGATGTAATACTTAGAGGGCGATATGGAGGATCAAAATAATACAAAACATTAAAGTCTGCGTATTTGCCTGTTTGTGAGTAATCTCCACAAAGAATTTCTACTCGTTGTAAAATGGCGGCATCGGCTCGTAATGTTTCTTCATCACAAATTTTAGGATTTGCATATTTACCATGGGGCACATTAAACATCCCTTTGGAATTTACACGATATAGACCGTTAAAGCATGTGCGATTTAAGAAAATAAATAAAGCGGCCGTGATTACATCAGAATTATTTCTTTTATTAAAACGCTCACGTTGAGATAAAAAATATTTTTTTCGTGCGGTCTCATCAAGGCGAAGGTATTCTGCTTGGATTCTTGTCAATTCAAGGATTAAATTTTCAACATCGTATTTAATTACACGATAAGCACAAATTAACTCTGCGTTTATATCATTGATTATAGCTCTGGTTATGTTCGGATATTCCTGTAAAATCCAAAATAGAACTGCGCCGCCCCCAACAAAAGGCTCTATATATGTTACGCCATTTCTCCGCGATAAATCACAGGGTAAAGTTTTTTTAATATCATCAAGAAGCTGGGTCTTGCCTCCAGCCCACTTAACAAATGGCTTTGCAGGGTAGGTATATAATTTTTTCATATGCTCCAGACACAGTATAGAAGAGAGGAACTCTATTTTAGTATGCAAAAATAAGCATAAAAGCGATTTTTACCAACTAAATAAAATAATTGAGAAGAGATTTCGGGATTCTATCTTGAACCAATAGATTTCTCAACTGCCGAACCATCATACGGAAGTCAGGATTTTTTGGGGACGGCTTTGTGGGAGAGGATGCGGTGACCGAGGCGGCAGTAGAGACATTTGCGCGGTTCGCAGTAGTTGCGGCGCAGCTGGACCAGGGCTTGCGAGGAGAAGGCGTCGCGGCATTCGATTCCGGCGTCGGTGAAAAGGCGGACTATGGTGTTGTTTTCTGGCTTCAGACTATGGAGCAGGTCGACGGCGGCTTCCATGCGGCGGCGGTCGTCGAAAGCCTGTCCGTAAGCGTAAAGCATAGGCGCGACGACGTTGATTATCAGTAGAATTATTGAGTCCTGACTGAGGGCTCTCACTGAAGGAGCTGACTCGGCGTTGAAGTTGTATCGACGTGACCAGTAGCCTGTCAGTTCGATGTCGAAAAGCCGTCGGGCGTCGGCTTCCGAACGGACGTTGAAGATGTCGGCGGCGATGGTGAAACCACGGCATATGAGGGCGGCGAGTGTGGCGATGCGACGGTGGGGGAAGTTCTGCGGCCGCATCCGTGCCATCTTCCAGCCGAGCGACGCCGGTCGTGAGAGTCCGAATTTTCCGGTCATGAAAGCGTATTCCTGCTGCATGCGACCGACATAGAACGACCTGTCGGCAGGATTGTCAAGAAATCCTGCCTGACCGAAAAGTGTGCCTTCGACCGCTTCTGCCGAGTCGCGGTGCTTCATAAGGCAGTGAAGAGGCGTCGAGAGGGCAAGGCGCTCGAATGCATCGGAATTGATGCCGAAACCGAGTGCGCGAGCGAGCGTGACATAGAGAACCTCGTTCCAGTTTCCGCTGAGACGGTCATAGAGATTTTTTACGCGGTCGACTTTCTGAAAAAGACGTTCATAGGCAAGGCTCGACAGCCAGTCGGTCACGTAGAGCGGAGGCAGGGAGGGTATTTCGCGGCGGCACGATGGCTGGTCGGCGTTGTTGACCATGCGGTCATAACTGATGCTGAAATCAGGCGCGCAAGACATCACCATCTGGGGAATTTCGCGTCCGTCGGCACGACTGACACGCATATCGTCGCTGCCGACGACGTGGAGCACGACCGAGTCATATGCCATGTCGTTGTGATGACCGTGACGGTACCAATCGGACGCCTTTACATGAATTTCGACGTTGCCGCACCACATATCGTCGCCTATCTGGAGTTTGGCATTGAAAAAGTCTGGACCGGCATCGTTGTTGTGGAGACCGGGGTCGATGACGCGGACACGACGTCCGTCGACGGTCGCCGCATCGCTTTGCAGCCACAGTTTGTGCTGCCAGACGTAGTGCATCAGTTTCTCCATCTCGGTCAAAAGTAATTAAAAACATCGGTATGGCAAAAGAATTGCCGCGTTTTTGTTAATTTTGCGGATGCAATGAAGACTCATACCAAAATCAACCCATCCTACGGCAATCTGCAGGACTATATTGCTGATATCCCTTCCACCTTCGACAAAGAAGGCGAGACTCTGTTCCGCGGTCGCAACGAAGTGAAGCGTTTCAATGCTCCCGACGGAACAAATCTGGTTGTGAAACGCTTCGGTCATCTTCCGACGTGGCGTCGTGTAATCTACTCGACGGTCGCGAAGTCGAAGGCGCGCCGGGCATACGAATACGGAAACAGATTTCTCACACTCGGCTATAACACTCCGACTCCGGTAGCATATATCGAAATCACCGAGCACGGCATACTGTCTGACGCGTATTTCATCTCACTTCACAGCGACTTCACACCTCTATTCGAACCGCTTGTCAAAGCCGAGCGTTTCGACAGCGAACTCGCCGACGATGTGGCGATTCTTATGGCGAGCATGCACGCCAACGGCGTGATGCACGGCGACCCCAATCTCAATAATATATTGTATAAGCGGCAGGATGACGGAAAGACTGCAATAACGCTAATCGACACCAACCGCTCGCATTTCGGCAAATATCTGTCGATGCGAAGCTGCCTTAAAAATCTGATGAGAGTGTCGCACCGCCGCGACCTCATGCGCCAGATTGTCGGAAGATATGCGACTCTCAGAGGTCTCGACCCTGTCGTGACAGTGGACAAGGTCTTCGCCTTGCTTGAGCGCTTCGAGCGCAACCGTGAGCGCCGTCATAAAATCAAGGATTTTGTCAAAAAACGGTAAAATAGATATCTTTGCTAAAATTTTTTTGAAAAATCGGGTTATGAGCCGACTTGTCTATCTCACTCGTAATTATAAGTCAACAGCCGGGGGCGCAGGAAAAGCGCGTACGGACGTCGAAGATATCCTCGCCGCGCAAGGAGCTGTTAACTTAGGATTGAAACGCACTTATCATCACAATAAGGCGGTTGATTTTCTGCTTAATCTCGCCGGCATAGTCTGTTTCACGTTCAGATTGCGCCGAGGCGATATCGTGGTGCTCCAATATCCGGTGAAGAAATATTACACGCAGCTCTGCCGTATCGCTCACCTGCGAGGGGCAAAGGTCGTGTCACTGGTCCATGACTTAGGGTCATTCCGACGCAAGCGCGTAAGTGTGGGAAAAGAGATGAAGCGGCTTTCGCACAGCGATGTGCTGATAGTTGCCAATGCCAATACTGTAGAATGGCTGAAATCAAAAGGGCTTAAAACTCCTATGGTAGAGCAGGTCGCATGGGATTTTCTTTCGGAAGCCATGCCCTCAGACCAACCGGAGTCTGGGATGTCGGTGGCGTTTATAGGCACTCTAAGCATGAAACGCAATTCATTCCTTTATCAGTTGCCTGAAACAATAGAACTGCATCTCTACGGCGGCGGGGGAGACGCGTCGCTATCGAAAGAAGGAAGGATTGTTCACGGCTTCGCCCTCCCCGACGAACTTATCTCCCACGCGAAAGGACGCTACGGACTTATCTGGTACGGTTCATCGACCAAAGAGCATATAGGCTATATCGGAGAATATATCAAATACTGCAATCCACATAAACTGGCGCTGTATATGCGAGCCGGTAAGCCTGTGATAATGTGGCGCGAAAGCGGGGCGGCTGATTTCGTTGAACGCGAAGGCATCGGCATAACTGTCGATAATCTTGATGACTTAGACATGACGTTGAAGTCAGTCACCGAGGAAGAATATGCCACGATGATGAATAATATCAGGCGAGTAGCTGCCCGGATGGCTGAGGGTGCATATATGAAAGAGAGTCTTGATAAGGCGGTAAAACTATTAAGCGACGACAATGAATCTGAACGATGAAGAAAGATGCGGCTTTCTGGTTAAAGCCGAAATGAAAAAAGTCTGGTATATCCAGATGTCGATACTCCGTGAGGTGCTTGCGATATGTGAGCGTCATAACCTGCGGATTTTTGCAGACGGCGGCACACTTATCGGCGCAATCCGTCATAAGGGTTATATTCCTTGGGACGATGACATCGACATGGGTATGCCCCGTGAGGATTATGACCGTTTCTGCGAAATCGCGCCCAAAGAACTCCCTGCTCCATATAAAATTTATTCCATAATGACCGAGAGTCATTATGAGGAACGCTTTATAAAGGTCGTTGACAGTTCTACCAAGGCAATTCCGATAGGAGGAAAGAAGAGCGCAGACGATGCTATAGGCATATTCGTAGATATATTCCCTTACGATTTGATGCCCAACACACCGCGCCACGTTGCCCGTCTGGTGCGTAAGGTCCGACGCAAGCAGACGCTCCTTAAAATAGCATTACGAGTGCTGAACGTCATGCCGCGATGGCTGTATGATAGGATGCGTGTCGACCGGAAGATTTTCAAGGAATATGAAAACCTTATCCGCAGTTTCGCAGCCGACAGCAACCGGTATAGAACCAAGGTGGCACTTCATCTCAGAGAGTTCCTCTACGACCGTCGTTGGCTTGAGAACATAAAGTGGGTTGATTTCGAGGATATAAAAATTCCGATACCTGAAGGGTATGACGACATCCTGACGCTGAACTACGGCGACTACATGACTCCCAAGCAAGTCCCGTCGGGTCATGCAGTGTGCCGTTATGAAATACCGTCAGACCGCATTCCCGCTATTGATAAGGCAGAATAG
>CAMWNF010000092.1 GCA_947175535.1 uncultured Bacteroidales bacterium | reverse complement strand
CCCCTTTGTCAACCCCCTACGGCCCTCGCCCCGACACAACTTTAAAACCCCCCCGCTCTTTTAAAAATCCATATAAAAACACGCGGTGGGGGGTCATTTATATTGTAAATCAGAGAATAAACCCTATCTTTGTAATTCAAAACTATAAACCATGCGAAAAATCATCACTTTTCTTGCAATCATATTAACGTTTGGCATATCAAATGCTCAACTGAGCTGGTCTAGTACTACAAGTGGATATTCAGGACCTGACCCTAAAAATAAAGAAAAATCATTTCTTAATACTTCTATCAAAGACGCGACGTGGAAACGCGATCTCGGAGACTGTTTCGTCATTCCATACGATTCTGAAGGCAATCCCGGCGATACAATAAAGAGTGTGGGATATAAGTTAAACGGAAGTTATGCAGTTAAATCGTCTGACGTCAGTATTCCCGTAATGGTCGGAGACACAATGGTTGTGTTTGAGGCCGGAGCTCCGGGTTACGAAACGCAGACAATCAGCTGGACATTCGAACCGCTGACAAAGCGTGAGGTCTCCCGTAATATGCCGCCGATTTATCTTTCGAAATCGCGCCAGCTTAAAGAAGTGACCGTGACAGCTTCGAAAGTAAAATTTTACAACAAGGGTGATACGATAGTTTATGATGCTGATGCGTTTCAACTCGCCGAGGGCTCGATGCTCGACGCCCTAATTTCGCAGCTACCGGGTGCCAAGATTGACGAAAATGGACGAATCACCGTGAACGGAGAGTTTGTTGAGGAGCTGTTGCTAAACGGGAAGGACTTTTTCAGTTCGGATCACTCTCTGATGCTTGAGAATATTCCTGCATATACGGTCAAAACGGTCGAAGTCTATAAAGGTCATACGACTGAAGAAAAAATGAATTTCGACAAATCGATCCCACGACATCTCATAATGGACGTAAAGTTGAAAAAGGAATATAGTTACGGATGGTTACTAAATCTACAGGGCGGTTATGGAACTGCCAACCGCTATCTCGGCAGATTGTTCGCATCTTGGTTTTCACCCACTACATCTGTCGTCATCACCGGATTATCCAATAACCTTAATGACAATCAGACTCCGGGACAGAGTGACAGCTGGACGCCGGACCAGATGCCCTCAGGTACACAGAGGTCACATGCCGGCAAAATATCCTACGCCCACGAGTCAACCGACCAAAAGATCAATGCGCGCGGGTCAGTTGGGATAAGCAGCGCCTCTTTCGACTATTCAAATTCTACCTCTTCAACAAACTTCCTGAGCAGCGGCGACACCTATCAAAGACGCTTCGACAACTCCAAATCATCACGTTTTTCGATTGATACATGGCATACCGCATACTATACCATAGAGCGCAAACACCGTTTAGGTGCTGATTTAAGAGCTGACTACTCAAAATCAGACAACAACAGCAGATCGGTTTCCGGCACTTTTAACCGCGATTACTCCGATATCAGCCAAGAGGCGTTGGAGGCTATATACACCGACGGGACGGAAGAGGAACTTCAGTCAATAGTCAACCGTGCATTGACTCGTGGAGAAGGCTCATTACGCTCCGGCAGTGTAACGTTCAATCCATCGTTCTCATATCAGTTGCCCCACACCAACGACCGTCTGAATCTTGACTTTTCAGCCCAATATGTCACTTCCAAGCGCTACAAATGGGACGATTATAACATCAATTTCGGCAACAATGCGGCCCCTGCAGAACGGCGGAGACAATATACTGACGAAGCTCCCAATCACAGAATGAATCTTGGAGCCACGTTGGGATATTCACGCTATATGCGAAACGGATATTTAAATTTATCATATAATTATGAATTTGTCGACCATGCCAAAGATTCATATATGTATGCGCTCGACCGACTCAACGATATGGGAGCATTCGGAGTGCTACCTGAAGAATACGCATCGACTCTCGACCCTGCCAATTCTTATACGTCGAGAACTCTGACAAGCTCTCATCAGCTCAAACTGAACTATAACTGGACAAAGATAGAAGATAAATATTCGCTTATGTTTATGTTTGCGCCCGGAGCGGGTGTTGATCATCATCATTTCGACTACTGGCGCGAAAATCGCTCATACCTCGTTAAAAGAACATCGTTCATAATGCCGCGAGGTGCTTCAACGACAATGCTGAGATATTCATTTCACAAATCGTCTCCGGAACAGACCGGAAACACATTCGACCATATGCTCATGTATGCGTTTAATCTGGGTACCAATCAACCAGAGCTCCTTCACCTCGTTGATGTAGTCACAGATTCCGACCCACTGAATATTCAGGAAGGAAATCCCGACCTGCATAATTCATTTACGCAAGCACATTCGATTCAATGGTCTTACACTCCATTCGGTAAACCTCTCAGCAATGGTCTGGCATTTGTCTACAGCCGCATACATAACGATCTTGTTCGGGGTTATATTTACGAGACCGAAACGGGTGTACGTCGTTTCAAAACTTATAATGTCGACGGAAACGACAGTTTCATGGCAACTGATTATTTAAACTGGGAGTTCGGTAAGCAGAAACAATTCACGCTGACAGCCATAACCACGTATTCACTGATGAACAGCACTGATATGGTCGGCATCGACATGGAAATACCGGCTAAAACGCAGGTTAAAAATCAGTCAATCAGCGAAGATCTCACATTCTCTTACCGTATCGGCAGACAAATGCTTCAGGCGAAGGCTTCTGTTACTAACAGACACACCACTTCCGAAAGTCCGGATTTCAACACTATTAATGCACAACATTTCAAATATGGTATTAACGGAGTATTTTCCTTACCAAAGGGCTTCGGTCTTAGCACGGATATTTTCTTCTACAAACGTATCGGTTATGGAGTGAAAGAGCTTGATTCGACCGACGCAGTGTGGAATTTGAGATTCTCATACACACCGCCAAAATCTAAGTGGGTCTTCACAGCCGACGGTTTCGATTTGCTTCACAAATTATCAAACGTACATTACGCAGTCACTGCAACAGGCAGAACCGTCTCCTACACCAACACCCTCCCCCGCTATTTCCTACTGACAGTCCAATACCGCCTCAACATCCAACCCAAAAAGAAGTAACGATCTGTTTTATATAAATATTAGAAGAGACAGCCTAACATCTGAACTGCACCCCAAAAGTTGAACACAAAACTTTTGGAGTGCAGCTCAATTTGACACAGACTCTTTTTGGTAAAGATAATCCTAATTCTTTTTATGTTTCAATAACCAATTTACTGTTTCCGAAGTATATGCAGCATCACAAGCTTGTTGATGATTCAGACCTGGAAGTATAGTAAATACTATTTCACCTCCTGCTTCTTGTATCTTTTTGATGTCTGATTCATATGAAGAAGCCTTGTCTATATCGTTTTCTCCCAATGAAAAATATATAGGAGTCTTGATGACATTTTCCAATGTGTATCTCTTTGGAGCAGCTGATGCTAATTGAGCGGCAGCAAACAAATCGGGATATTGAGATAAAATTCCCCAACCTCCTTGTGCACCAAAAGAAGTCCCGAGAAGATAAATCCTTGATTTATCAGCATTATTCCGAGTTATGACAGTGTCAAGGAGAGTTGTTATGTTGGTTCCAATCTTTTCCCATACGGTTCCTTTAGGACAGCGAGGTGCCACTATAAGAGCATTAATATTATTTTCAGATATATACTCAGTTAAATTTTTAATTGCGGGATGCTGAACGTGTGAATTATCGTTGCCATCACGCCCTCCGCCACCATGCAGATATAAAAAGACAATTGGAGCATCTACATTATTTCCATCAAATTTTTTGAGACTGTAATAGAATTCGTTTTCTCCAACATTTATACTATCAGATTGAAACTCCTGAGCTAATATTTTAAGCTCAGGATCTATACTCCGGCGATGCATCTGTCGTTCGGTTCTATGACCATGACGATTTCCACGCGGTCCGTGTGGCATTCGATTCTGACTCCAGCAACCCAATATAGAGGAAAGCAGAACCAAAGAAAGTAAAATAACTTTTTTCATAACTTATGTTTTTGGTAACATAATAATGACTATCTGAATATCTAAAAGTTTAATTAAAAAGTTTAATTATACGACACGTCCTAAATAAGCGTTTCATATATTTGCTTATTTAGGACGTGTCCGTTTATTGTTATTTTTTATTCTTTGGCGAGAGCCATTCTGACTTTGTCGACGAATGATAGTTTCGGGGGCTTAACGTGGACTGACACTTTAGGCGATTTACGATTCAAGAAGATAATCGACGAATGAAGCACTATTGCCACCCATTCCTCAAAAGGGACAATCGCGTGGATGCGGGATAGAGGAATCTTATGAAACGGAGAGCGATCGCCAAGACTGTGGATTATCAGACTATCAGAATCCATGTCTACCGAAATATCATGATGCTCGGCAATGGCGTCGAAAAGCAGTCCGAAGTCAAGACAGTCGATGCTCTTGGGGAGCTTGCGGTACTTCTTATAGAGGGTATCGATAACTTGTTTTGTAATCATAACTCAAATTAAAGTTTTGCGCCAATAGGCAGAATAGAATTACGGTTGACATCGGCATAATCAATGGGGAAAGAGACAGGCATGAGTCGAAGTAGCACCGTTATACTATTAAAACCCCGATAGGGCGAAAAAGTTTGAGCAAATCCGATGAAAAAATCAAAGTTTTTTGAACCTCTTGAATACAATAAAGACATGCTTATTCTCATCAGGAGAAAAGCATGCCTTTATTATTTAATAATCAAGCACTTATTATGCGAGGAAGCCAAGAAGAACGCCGGCAGCCACAGCAGAACCAATCACGCCTGCAACGTTCGGGCCCATAGCGTGCATGAGCAGATAGTTGGAGGGATCGTATTCAAGACCGAGGTTATTGGAAATACGTGCCGACATAGGCACAGCAGAAACGCCTGCATTGCCGATAAGCGGATTGATCTTCTGATCTTTCGGAAGAATGAGGTTGAAGAGCTTCACGAAAAGCACGCCTGACGATGAAGCGATGATGAACGCCATAAATCCGAGGAAGAAGATGAAGATAGTCTGCGGAGTGAGGAACTGTGAAGCCTGAGTAGAGGCACCGACAGTCATACCGAGCAGGATAGTCACGATATCGGTGAGAGCGTTGCTGGCGGTCTTTGCGAGACGGTTGGTAACGCCACATTCACGGAGCAGGTTACCGAAGAAGAGCATGCCGAGCAGAGGAAGACCGGAAGGCACAACGAAGCAAGTGAGCAACATGCCGACAATGGGGAAGATAATCTTCTCGTTCTGTGACACGGCGCGAGCCGGCTTCATGCGGATAAGACGCTCTTTCTTAGTAGTGAACAGACGCATCAACGGGGGCTGAATAACAGGCACGAGAGCCATGTAGCTATAAGCCGATACGGCGATTGCACCCATAAGGTTGGGAGCGAGTTTCGACGAAAGGAAGATAGCTGTAGGACCGTCAGCACCACCGATAATAGCAATCGCACCTGCCTGATCGGGAGCAAAACCGATAGCGAGGGCTACCATATAAGCGCCGAAGATACCGAACTGTGCAGCCGCACCGATAAGCATCAGTTTAGGATTAGCAATGAGGGCGGAGAAGTCGGTCATAGCACCGATGCCGAGGAAGATCAACGGAGGATACCATCCGGCGCTCACTCCGTTATAAAGGATATTGAGCACTGATCCTTCTTCATAAATACCAATTTCAAGACCGGCACCTGTGTTAAAAGGCACGTTGCCGATGAGAATACCAAAGCCAATCGGAACAAGCAGCATGGGCTCGAAGTTTTTCTTTATGGCAAGCCAGATAAAGAAAAGACCGACAGCCAGCATGACGAAGTTACCAATCTCAGCATTGGCAAAACCCGTCAGTTCCCAGAACTGTTGCAGGTTTTTCAAAAGGAAATCACCAAATGACATAATCAGTATCTATTATGCGATTGTGATGAGAACAGAGCCTTCGAGGACAGAATCGCCGGGAGCAACATTGATAGAGGCAACTTTACCATCGCGACCAGCATGGATAGCATTTTCCATCTTCATAGCTTCGAGGAGCACTACAGTATCGGCAGCCTTAACAGTATCGCCGACTTTAACGGGAATAGAAAGGACTACGCCCGGCAGCGGTGCTTTAACTGCATCACCTGTACCGGTAGGAGCGGGTTTGGCGATAACTTTTTCACCGGCTGCAGTGCGGGGAGCTGCTTCGGGACGTGGTGAGCTTACAGATTTAACCTTGGCTGCAGTGTGCTGCTCAAGTTCAACTTTATAGGGAACACCGTTGACTTCAACCTGAGCTACGTTGCCGTCGATGTCGCCCACAGCAACTTTGTAAGTGTTGCCATTAATTTTATATTTATATTCTTTCATTTTACGATGTTTTTGTAGAATTTAATAAAAGTGGGAGATTAAGCTTAACGGCGATGGTTCACGCCGGGCACTTCACGAAGTCCGTAAATCTTAGAACTCCAAGGAGAGTAAGCACGTTTTACCTTGTTGATGGTAAGAATTGTGTTCTCCGTGTCGTGAGCGTCAAGATGGTCATGGAGCGCCATAACGATAGCGGCAATTTCCTCACCTGAGTCATGAGCGATATCGCCTTTTGCAACTTCATGTTTTTCGACACCGTGGGCACGCATCTTATTAAGACGCGATACGCTAGCACCGATTTTGCCAATGCCATAGAAGCACAGACAAAGAACCAGAAGAGCACAGAAAACGATGCACATCGCCATAACGGTCATACCGAAGCCATTGGCATCACGCTCAGCAAATTCCTCGATTTTATTATTAGTATCACGGATGACGTTTGCACTTGAGGGGGTGATATAAGCAACCCCACCATCACGCACAACCCATTCACCGGCTCCGTCGACCGAACGAGCATAGCTGTTATCAGCGGCAAGAGAAGCAGGGATGAACACTTCGTCAATCAATGTGATACCATCGGCATCATAGACACCAACCCAGTTGTCTTTTCCTGGTTCGAGGACAAAATTAGTGTGGAATGTACCTTTATCCGGCTGACCGTCCGCAAAGAAAACAACATGCTGACGCTTTGCAATGCGAGTGTTGACATCACCAAGCGGAACAGGATATTTTTTTGGTTGCTGAGGGTCGTTAGTCAGATATACGCTTGAAATTTCAAGCGGCGCAAAGTTAGAGTTGAAAAGCTCTATCCAACCATGGCGTTCGCCATAGTCGTCGACAATGCTCGATTCGTTCTGCACCATGACTTCATTGAGGCGGAGCGATTTTCGACCTTGTGCAAAGGCTGTCGACGCCGCCGCTACAACGATTATGGCTGTTAAAAATAATTTTCTTTTCATAAGTTCTTTATGCTTTATGAGCGAATAAGACTGCCGACAGGCTTAGAGAGGTATATTACCGTGTTTCTTGGCGGGATTGGTTACCTTCTTGGTCGCGAGCTGCTGGAGAGCGCGGATAATGCGGAAACGAGTGTTACGCGGCTCGATAACGTCGTCGATGTAGCCATATTTCGCTGCATTGTAAGGATTGCAGAAGAGTTTGTTGTATTCTTCTTCTTTTTCCTTAAGGACTTTAGCAGGATCGTCAGAAGCCTTAGCTTCTTTTGCATAGAGAACTTCAACAGCTCCGGCACCACCCATAACGGCGATTTCTGCAGTAGGCCATGCATAGTTCATGTCGCCGCGGAGCTGCTTGCAGCTCATCACGATATGGCTACCGCCATAGCTCTTGCGGAGTGTAACCGTTACCTTGGGCACTGTAGCTTCTCCGTAAGCGTAAAGAAGTTTTGCGCCGTGGAGGATTACGCCGTTATATTCCTGACCTGTTCCGGGAAGGAAGCCGGGAACGTCAACGAGAGTAACCAACGGAATGTTGAATGCATCACAGAAGCGGACGAAGCGGGCAGCCTTGCGTGAAGCGTTGCTGTCGAGCACACCTGCGAGGTATTTGGGCTGGTTGGCAACGATACCGACAGCCTGACCGTTGAAACGGGCAAAACCGATAATGATGTTCTTGGCGTAGTCACGCTGTATTTCAAGGAATTCACCGTTATCGACAATAGCTCCGATAACTTCGTACATGTCGTAAGGACGTGTGGGAGAATCAGGTATGATTTCATTGAGCGAATCCTCAAGACGGTCGATGGGGTCTGTGCATGCCACCAACGGCGGTTCCTCAAGATTGTTCTGAGGCAGATAGCTGAAGAGTTTGCGGATAATCTTGATTGCGTGTTCGCCGTCTTCAGCAGCAAAGTGACATACACCGCTCTTAGAAGAGTGAACTTCCGCGCCACCGAGAGCATCCTGAGTAACATCTTCGCCAGTGACGGTCTTCACAACTTTCGGACCGGTAAGGAACATATAAGAGATGCCCTTAGCCATGATAGTGAAGTCGGTGAGAGCCGGTGAGTAAACCGCACCACCTGCGCAAGGACCGAGGATAGCGGAAATCTGGGGAATCACACCTGATGCAAGGATATTACGTTCGAAGATTTCAGCATAGCCGGCAAGGGCGTTGATACCTTCCTGAATACGTGCGCCACCCGAGTCGTTAAGACCGATAACGGGTGCACCCATCTTCATCGCCATGTCCATGATTTTGCAAATCTTGAGAGCCATGGTTTCAGAAAGTGAACCACCGAACACAGTGAAATCCTGAGCGAAAACATAAACAAGGCGACCTTCGATTGTACCATAGCCGGTCACAACGCCGTCGCCGAGGAATGATTTCTTCTCCTGACCGAAGTTTGTGCAACGATGACGCACAAACATATCAAGTTCTTCGAATGAACCTTCGTCGAGAAGCTGTGCGATGCGCTCACGTGCGGTGTATTTTCCGCGTTCGTGCTGCTTTTCGATGGCTTTTTCTCCACCACCAATACGGGCTTGTGCACGAAGTTCAATTAACTCTTTTACTTTTTCGAGTTGACTGCTCATTTTAATCTATAATTGATGAATAATTATCTATTGATGATTCTCACGCTTTTTTCGGGTCTTCGCAAAGCTCGATGAGTGTTCCGACTGTCGATTTGGGATGGAGGAACGCGATGTTAAGACCTTCTGCACCTTTACGGGGAGCCTTGTCGATGACACGGCACTCTTTTGCCTGAACTTCTTCGAGAGCGTTAGCTACGCCGTCCTGCACTGCAAATGCAATGTGCTGGATGCCACCGCGACCGCCGTTATTAGCGATGAATTTTGAGATTGCGCTGTCTTCAGCTGTGCCTTCGAGAAGTTCAATCTTTGTCTGACCAACTTTAAAGAAGGCTGTGCGCACTTTCTGGTCGGGAACTTCTTCAATAGCGAAGCACTTGAAACCTAAGATGTTTTCGTAGAAAGGAATGGCTTCGTCGAGCGAAGGAACGGCGATGCCGATGTGTTCAATATGGCTGATATCCATTGTTAAAAAATTATGATTGATTAAAATAGTTGATTTTAAGATTAATATAATGTCTGCACCGACATAAGCGAGTGCAAGAACACTGCAAATTTACTAAAATAATGTCGAACGTATGTTAGAACGACATTAAAAAGATTCGCGCGCGTATTATTATCTAACGGGAACAGGACGCTTGAGCACTTCGCGGAACGACATCAAGGTCTCGGTGCGGGCAGCGCCGAGTTGCTGTATTTCATTCTGCAACAAGTGGAGCAGATGCTCGTTGTTGTGTGCGACAAGTTTTACAAGAATATCATAACGACCTGTCGTATAGTGACATTCGATTATTTCCGGGATTTTTTGCAAATCTTCGACAACCTGGGCTGAACGTGAAGGCTCACGGAGATATATACCGACATATGCACAAGTGTCATATCCCATAGCCGTAGGTTCGATGAGACATTGCGAGCCTTTGATGACCCCGTTTGCTAAAAGTTTCTGAATGCGCTGGTGCACAGCAGCGCCTGATACACCGTATTCTCTTGCGATTTCAAGATAGGGCTTTCTGGCGTTCAGCGACAAGTCGCGCAATATCTTTAGGTCTAACGCATCAAAATTCTGGCGATTCATGATATAATTATATGATTTAATATTCAAAACTTATTATGACTGTTCATGCACAGAAAACGCATGAAAAATTTTCTGAAAACCGCAGCCACAGCAGCGGTCAAAATTCTTGCGAATGTAGCAAAAAACGATGGCACAAAAAAATATTATCGCGATTTTTTGATTTTTTTCGAATGCCGGAGAAGTAAAGTCGCACAATTGCAGCATGAAGAATGTTATAATGACATCGACAGTGAAAATTCAGATAAAAAATTTTCAATAAAAGTGCCGATATTTTTTTGCGTAGATTTTGACATATTGTTAACTTCGCAGCGTAAACAGATATCATTTCAAAAAAACAAAGAATCCAATTTTCATTATATCCATATATGAT
>CAMWNF010000091.1 GCA_947175535.1 uncultured Bacteroidales bacterium | reverse complement strand
TCATAATAAAACTGCACTTCAAAAGTTTTGTGTCTAACTTTTGGGGTGCAGTTCAAATTTTGCGTCCGCATCCGGATGGCGTAGTGTCGTTGCCTCAAAACAATCAAAGCCCCAAGCATCACGGTGCTTAGGGCTTTGGTTATCTTATTTCAAAATTCCTGATGAGGCGCCGGTTGCCTGATATGCTTCATTGCCGGCTTTTACTTTTTTGCCGAACCCGAAAGTATATGTCGCTGAAATCTGAAAGAATCCGGCATGACTTCCGCTATATATGTATCTTATAAAATCATAATATTTGCTGTTCATTACGCCTTTCGTCTGATAGGTGTTGTATCTTAGGAAATTACGGGTGAAGAAGCGTAGCTTCCAGTTCTTATTTCCCCAACCGACCTGGAATGTGTATATATCGCGTGAGCTCATCCACAACCCGACCATACAACCGTCTGACCAGCCTTTGGGTGTGCCATAAGTGGCTCCGAAGTATAATTTGCCGAGATAATAATATACCGAGCCTGATACATTAAAATTTGCCTTATTCCAATTATAAGGTGCTCCGTTGTGGGCTTGCTCAACGTAACACGATACTTGGATTTTAAGATTATTGTCCAATAAAGTTGTCGTGCCTTGCAGACCGTATTGCCATTGTGCATAATCACCCAAAGGCTGTTTTATTGTTCTTAAAATGTATGTCGGCGTCGCTTCGTAATCGTAGACATATCTGTTACCGACTATCCATGCAAAACCGAATGCCGACAGATTGAATTTGTTACTCGGTATCAATGTGTAGTTGCCGTCGATTGAGTAGGAGTTATAAGGAACCAACGAAGGGTTGCCCGTATATCGCAAAAGGGGGTGTGATTGAATTACCGCCGCACTTCTGTAACTTGCGCTTGGAAGTGATTTGCCGTAATTGAACTCCAATGAAACAGAATTTTTTGGATTGAATGCATATTGAAGCGATAGATTGACCCAAGGCGCTGCTGTCGTTTCTGTTATCTCACCATACTCTGACTTATCCCAGGATATGCCTGTACCAATGTTGCTATAGAACTTTTCGTCGGAGTAACTATAGTTGATGCCCGGTCCGAAACTGTAGGTGCGTGCCATATCTGAAGTTGATGATGTTCCCGAATATTGCGTTTTATTCTGTAGGAAGCTTCCCCCGTACATAGCTTTCAGAGTCCCGGCTTTTCCGAATGAATGAACGAATGACAGATAACCGCTCGCCTGATGGGAATCGTCAATGGCATTGTTCAATATAGTTTCAAATCCGGTTTCTTCATACATAGAGTGTTGATTGGTATGCGTATAGGCATAATAGGGGTTGAAAGTGATTGAATTTCCATGTGACAATGTAAAATACCAGTATCCGTTATAAATCAAAGAGTTAATGCGGCTTGACTTTTGGGAGGAGTAATCTGTGGACGTGAAATCTTCGGGCGTGTAAGTTACCGTGCCATCGGTGATATGCCTGGGCGTGCGATTGATATCGAGCGTTACCATATTGCTCATCGCAGTCTTTTCAGTCTGGTAGAGAGCCTTAAGAGATGTCCAGTAGGCATATTCTTTCTTTTGGGTGGCATTGACGGTCGAACTACGTTCAAATTCCTTTAGCGAGCCGTCTTCCTGTGGCAGTCGGAAGGTTTCAACCGTGTTTTCATAATTTCGTTTGTCATTCCTCAGGAATGCACCTCCTGCCCAGTCGAAGGTCATTTTTTTATACTGCAATTTGGCAAAGCCGTTATATTGGCGAGAGGTGACGAAATTATCATATAAGGTGCCCTTGACGTAACCGCCGTATTCATATTTCTGCATGATGAAATTGACTACATGGCGGTTACCCTGAAATCGCGGATCGATGGGATAATCGTAATATTCAACATATTTGACATCGCTGACGCGCATTCCTTCTATATCCCTTGAGGTAGCCGGTATAAAGTCAATGTATATCTCAACAGGGCGACCTGTGACGGTTTTTATTTCTTCACCCGATCTGAGTTGGGGTATTGCCATGTGATTCAGTAGGTCGGCGCCCGTCTGAGAGGCGTTCTTTTGTTTGGAGGTGGGTAGGTAGACTGAGCGGTCGGCATAGAGATGAGCGTTTTCAGCTTCGACTTCCACTTCGTTCAACTTGACAATATGTTCCTGCATTATTACTGTTCCGATATAAAACGAATTGCAGTTTTTGTAGGTCGTCATATAGCCCACGCAAGTGAATTTGGCTATTACTTTCTCTCTGTCGCAGGGTATGACGAAACGCCCCGCTTCGTCCGTGATACCGTATGTTATTGTAGTCGAGTCCTTCGGTTCGAGCAGCATGACTGTCGCTCCGACCACCGATTCGTTAAGGTTGCTCTTGGCACGCCCGCTGTAAACGAATTTTCCGTGTTGAAGTGCTTCGATGTAGTAATTGTCGCCTTTTTTGATTACAGAAATCGGATTCTGTCCGGTGACTTTGCACAGAGCGTCGTATGTATCGTCAGTGTGGATGCGAGCCGAAGTCTTGTACTTGTCAAGTTCCTTGTAAATGAACGATATGTTTATTTCGGGATGCTCCTTGCTGATTGTGATAAGAGCCTCTGAAATCGGAGTGTTGCGGAATGTGTAGTCGTATGTGCGTGCTGAGGCTGAAATGAACCCCATCGCAGCCATTATTATTGTGAGAATGATTTTCATTGTCAATCGATTGTTAGAGTTTCTCCCTCGCGGGTAATGTTGATTTGCTCGAAAGTATTGAGCTGCGTTATTATCTCGTCAATCGGCAGTGACGGATTGAATTTGTAGTAAAGATGCAACTCGGCAGCGTTGGGGCTGTTGAAAACGATGTCCATATCGTAAGCGTCACCGACCACTTTCATGATTTCTTCGAGAGCTTTGTTTTCGAATATCACAGGCTCATTGGTGGCTGACACTGTGTCGGTCTGCGCTGCATGAATTACCTGTTGATTTTCGATTGTCGACGGGATGCTGTCTGTCTGACAGATAGTGATAACGTCGGGTTTACGTTCGATGACGGCAACGGTGACGGCAATTCCTGCCGCTACGGCTACTATCGATGTGCAGATGACAGCAATTATCGAAGCCGCGCGGCTGCCGAGCCATGCGAAGGGGCGGCGAGCGGTTTTGATATTACGCCGAGAGAAACGTTTCCACTCGGCGTTGACGTCAACGCACTTGTCGGCGTTTACTGCGCTGTCGGTCTTGCAGAGAAGATTGTAGATTTCCTTTGCTTCCGGGTCCGACAGTAGCTCGATGGTCTGATGCGGCGAATATTTTTCAGGATGCTCGACTATGTCGAATACAAGATCATACTTATCCATTCTGATTCAATTTTTGACGGATTATTATTAGTGCGTGACGTAGATGACGATAGACGGCAGTTTCGCTGATACCCATTTCGGCGGCGATTTTTGAAAACGGCATTCCGGCAGAGAAGCGCAAATCGATAACCCTATGTGCTTGCGGTGATATATCCGATTCTATCAGGCTCTGCAATCTGCCGATTATCTCCTCGTAGGGCGAGTCTTCGCTTTCATATTCTTCGTCGTTGAGAAAATAAAAGTTGACGATACGCTGATGGGTCCCGCAATCCCTGATGTGGTTGAGGCAGCGGTTTCTGACAGCCTTTAACAGATAGCCGGCTGAAACAATAATGTCATGAGGACAGTCGAGCAACGAGACAAAGACATCATGGACGATGTCGCGCGCGAGTTCATCGTCATGCAGAAGCGCTGCCGCAATGCGGTGCATCTGCGCGTAATGTGATTTGAAAAGCCGCTCTATGTCGTTTTTGTTCGTCATACACTGATAAGACACTCAGCATCCCGAAAACTAAACACTCAGACCAAAATTTTTTTGAAAAAAACTCACTCCCCCGCAAAGTTATCGGATTAATCGGTTAATTATTAAATGCGGGAACTATAATTTGCTCAAATATCTGTTTCGCAACAAAAAATCGTGCAGATTTGTTTCTATATATGTAACTTTCTTTATACATTTGCATTGAAAAATGAATCTCAATGGAATTGAAAGCAAAGTTTGATGTCACCTACATGGAAGAAGCCGTTGTCTTCCTTGAATCACTGCCAGATAAAGTTAAGGATAAGATTGCTTACAACATATCGAAGAGTCGATACTTCATGGATAAGGAGCTTTTCAAAAAACTTAATGATGATATATGGGAGTTCAGAACAATCTATCAAAGAGTCAAATATCGTCTGCTGGCGTTCTGGGATACAGATTCGGGAAATTTGGTAGTAGCAACCCACGGATTTGTGAAAAAGACCCAGAAAACTCCTGAAAACGAGCTGACCCATGCAGAAGCCCTCAGAGAAAGATATTATAAAGAAAAGAAACGCTAAGATATGGAAAAGATGAAATTATATACCCATGATGAAATGCTCGACAGGGTTGTCGGGAAGAAAGGCACGCCACGCCGCGATGCAATGGAAGCGGATTTGCAGTCTTATATAATCGGAGAAGCTATCAAACAGGCGAGAAAAGAAAAGAAACTCACACAGGAGCAGCTTGGTAAATTGATGGGAGTCCGGAGAGCTCAGGTATCAAGGATTGAGAGCGGACATAATCTCACCATTGCTACAATCGTCAGAGCGTTCAAAGCTATGGACGTGCCGGCGGCGTTTTCTTTTGGTGGAGTGTCGGTTTCTCTCTGTTGAAAATAGGCTATCACACAAAATTCAACTATTTTTCGGGGTGGAGGTAGGTGAAAAACAGAAATAAATAATTATTTTTGCCTTGAATTAATCTAAAGTGTACCTAAATGGGAGTACAGGATAAGAAACTGCCCGAAAAATATGTTATCACCGTCGGTCGGTCGTTCGGAAGCGGGGGTAGGGCACTCGGTCGCCTCATTGCCGACAAGCTCGGCATAGCGTTCTACGACAAGGAACTGTTAGTGAAGGCTGCTGAGAAAGCCGGCATGAGTCCGGAGTATTTCGAACGTAATGACGAGCGCGTTCCGCGGTTCTGCTCGGGACTGTTCTCTTTCAATCACGGTTATAATCCGATGACTTTCTACGGCGGTTCGGCTTCGAATCCCGACAATATCTATCAGGCGCAATGCGATTTCATGCATGAAATTGCGGCGGAAGGACCGTGTGTCATCGTCGGTCGTTCGGCTGATTATGTGCTCCGCGATATCGACAATGTCGTCAATATCTTCGTGCATGCGCCGATGAAAGATTGCGTCAAGCGCATACTCGAACGAGCCGACTCCATGAACGAGGACGAAGCCCGCAGTCTCGCCGAACGCACCAATAAACTCCGCGCGGCATTCTATAATTTTTACACCGACAAGCGCTGGGGCAAAGCGACGAGCTATGACCTTACATTAGACTCGTCCCTGATGCCTCTTGAAGACTGCGCCGACTTCGTGATTGAATATCTAAAGCGAAGGTTAGGCAAATAATAAATTTGATTTTCAGACAAAACCTACACTTATGGCAATAGACGAAACCGACAAACAAAATCTGAGACTCGCTCAGGACGGTTTGCTCACTTATGAATACATAGCCAATCACATCGACAATCTGACCAAGGAGGATTTGGACGAACTGGTCGACATTATGACGATTACCGATCTCACCGGACAGTTTCTTGCAAGCGCAGCGCGCTACCTTCATGCAATCGATGCCGCCGGATATGCTTCTGCCATAAACCGTCTGGTCGCAGCGACTATCGATAAAGACCGCGAGCACCGTTATCTTGCCGATGTGCTCAACAGTCTCTATGGTCCGGACTATCACAGCCGCGCGGCGGAACTTAGCGCGACTGACAATAATTTCAGACGTATTTACAAACGTTTGTATCCCAATTCCGTTATATAAACAAGTAAGTAAAACAAGCTATATCAATAAAAGAAAATGATTAAGAATTATCTGGCAAGTGCGGTTATGCTTTTAGCTATGGCAGCCTGCGGTTCGTCTTCGGCAAGCAGCACGGCGGAAGGCTCACAGGACAGCACTGCGACATCAAACGAAAACAAGACTATGACAACAAATTACAATTCTGCTGACACCAGCAATGTGACCGTCGAGGTCGAAACGACTCTCGGCTCGTTCACCGTTCTGCTCTACGGTGACACTCCCCGCCACCGTGACAATTTCGTCAAACTCGTCAAGGAAGGCTATTACAACGGTACGCTTTTCCACCGCGTCATCAATGAATTCATGGTGCAGGCGGGTGACCCCGATTCGAAGAACGCCGCTCCCGGTCAACAGCTCGGCGCAGGCGGTCCGGGTTATACGGTCGATGCAGAATTCGTGTTCCCCAAACACTTCCACAAACGCGGTGCTCTCGCCGCAGCGCGTCAGGGCGACCAGGTCAATCCGACAAAGGCTTCTTCAGGTTCGCAGTTCTATATCGTGACAGGTAAGAAAGTGTCTGACGCTGAAATGGCAAGCATGGAGCAGTCGATGGAACAGTCGGCTCTTCACTCTCGTTTCAATCAGCTCGCCATGGCTCACATGGATGAAGTGCGCAAAATGCAGCAGGAAGGTGATAATGCTGGATTGCAGAAACTCCAGGAGCAGCTTATCGCCGAGGCTCAGGCCTACGTGGCAGAACATCCTGTCAAAATGACCGATGAGATGAAAGAAGCGTATAAGACTGTGGGCGGCACTCCCTTCCTCGACAATAATTACACCGTATTCGGTGAAGTCATCAAGGGCATGGAGACTGTCGACAAGATAGAAAAGGTCGAGACCGACCGCAGCGACCGTCCTAAAGAAGACGTGCGCATCATCTCGATGAAAATAGTCGACTGACCGACGGATTATGATAGAATATCGGACGTTCACGCTCGATAATGGTCTGAGGGTCGCACACAGTTGCGACCCTCAGACTGCTATGACGGCAGTAAATATTCTTTATGATACGGGAGCCAGAGACGAGGTTCCCGGTCTGACAGGTATCGCTCATCTGTTCGAGCATCTGATGTTTGGCGGTTCGGCAAATGTCAGAGACTACAGCGGAGAGATTGAGGCTGCGGGCGGCATGGATAATGCTTGGACGAGCAATGACTTCACCAACTTTTACGAAGTGCTGCCGGCGCAAAACATCGAGACCGCCTTTTGGCTCGAAAGCGACCGAATGCTTGCACCATCGCTCGACGAGAAGACTCTCTCGGTGCAGCGGCAGGTTGTCATAGAGGAATTCAAGCAGCAATGTCTCAACCGCCCGTACGGCGACCTGGCGCATTATCTGCGACGCATGCTCTATGGCGACAGTCATCCGTATGCGTGGCCTGTAATAGGGAAGACTCCCGAGCATGTGGCGTCAGTAACTCCAGACGACGCGCGTCGATGGTTCTTCGACCACTACGGACCTGACAATGCGGTGCTCGCCGTCACAGGAAACATTGCATTTGAAAAGGTGGAGGAGCTTGCGCATAAATGGTTCGGTCCGATACCGAGACGCAATATTGCGCGCCGCAGTCTGCCGACGCCTGAATTTCCGATTGCTGACGTTGTGGAGCGTGTAAGCGGCGATGTGCCGCAGACGGCAATCGCGATAGCGTTTCCGATGGCAGCATACGGAAATAAGGATTATTTTGTCGCCGACACCATCACCGACCTGCTGTCGGCGGGACGGTCGTCGCGTTTTTACAGAAATCTGCTCATGGGTGGCAGCGGGCTTTTCAGCGAGGTTGACGCTTCGATAAGCGGTAGCGAGCATGAGGGTTTCATGATTTTCAACGCGAAACTTAACGACGGAAGCGACGCCGCTGTAGAAAAGGCGATAGCGATGATGATGGCAGAAGCCCGCGCCCTCGCGGTGACCGGCGGCGTAAGCGAATATGAACTCGAGAGATGTATGAACCGTTTCGAGTCGACATTCAATTTTTCAAATATGGGTTATCAGTCGCGTGCGGCTAATCTTGCCATGTCGCTGTATCACGGTGAGGATATCAACTCGACCGTAGAGCGTCAGCGTCGTACGACATGCGGCGACATCAGCCGGGTTGCTGAGGAACTTTTCATCGGTAAGCCGTCGGCTACGCTTATATATTCACCCGCGAAAATTGAGGAGTAGGAGAGAGAAGAATGAGAAGTGCGTCAGATTGTAGATCATGTAGTAGATGTCAATACAGGTTGTAGACTATTGCTGTTTCTGACAATAAGACGCAAGACATTGATTTTTGTTACACGTCATTATTATAAAGAATGTTAATAATATGAATGGATGGCTTACGATAGGTTTGTTGCTAATAGCAAACGTTTTTATGACATTCGCGTGGTATGGTCATCTGAAGTTACAACAGATGAAAGTCATCAGCGAGAGTACGCCTGTGTGGTTGATTATTCTGTTGTCATGGGGCATGGCTCTGATAGAGTATTGTTTTATGGTGCCTGCCAACCGTATGGGTTTTGCAGGAAACGGCGGAACGTTCAGCCTCATGCAGCTGAAGGTGATACAGGAGGTGATAACTCTGGTGATTTTCACGCTTTTCACGGTGCTGATTTTTAAGGGAGAGTCACTTCATTGGAATCATTTCGCAGCATTCTGCTGCCTTGTGATGGCTGTTTATTTTGTATTTATGAAGTAGCTGTTATAGCTGCTTTAGCTGATATAGAGAAGAGGCTGTCTAACAAGTTTAGGCGGTCTCTTTTTTCTTTCTGATGGAGGTAAAAAAGTAAGGCTTTCATGCTGAGATTCAGCGCGAAAGCCTTTGTCATGTCATGGATTTTTAGTAAATTTGGGTTGCAGATAAATCACTAATAATCAAAACATAACATGGCAAAGTTAGCAATAAAATCCGACAATAGAAAACAAAACCTTCTCCTTCCTCCGTCACTGGACGAGCTCGTACCAGAAAACCACATGGTGAGGGTTGTTGACGCAGTTATAGACCGTCTTGACATCAGCGATATACTGTCAACCTACCGGGGAGGCGGCAACAGCGCTTTCAATCCCAAGATGATGCTTAAGGTGCTGGTCTTCGCCTATCTGAGCAATGTCTACTCATCGCGGCGCATTGAGGAATTGCTTAGAAGGGATATTTATTTCATGTGGCTTGCCGGGATGAAACGTCCCGACTTCCGCACCATTAACTATTATCGGGGTAAACGTCTGAAGGAGGGTTTAGATGCAGTGTTTACCCAAGTGGTGGAGTTGCTTCATGAAGAAGGCTTCGTGTCGTTGAAAGTACAGTATATCGACGGCACGAAGATAGAATCGGTAGCCAACAAGTACACCTTCGTCTGGCGCGGTTCGGTTGAGAAATACGATGCCGGACTCAAGGCGAAAACACGGGCACTGCTCAGTCAGATAGAGCAGAACCACGCCATTGAAACGCAGGAGAACCCGGTATCGGAGGAACTTACAGCCGAAGAGGTCACCCAACGTGTGGAACGTATTAAGGCCAAGGTGGATAAGGACAACTTGAGCAAGGATGAATGCAAGGCTCTGAAACAGTTGGAGACGGACGCAGTACCGAGAATGAACCGATATAAGGAACAGCTTGCCACTATGGGTAGCCGCAACTCGTACTCCAAGACAGACCCGGACGCCACGTTCATGCGCATGAAAGAGGACGCCATGCTCAACGGTCAGCTCAAGCCGGGTTACAACGTGCAGATATCCACTGAAAATCAGTTCATCACCAACTTCGGCATCTACCAGCGGCCCACCGACACGCTGACCATGATCAGCTATCTGGAATCGTTCAGAGCTCGATACGGTCGGCACAGTGATGAGATTATCGCAGACAGCGGTTACGGCTCGGAAGAAAACTATGAATACATGTTCAGTAACGGCATGATACCATACGTCAAATACAATATGTTCCATGTCGAGCAGCACCGCAGCTACCGTAATGATCCCTTCCGTGTGTCAAATCTTTTCTACAATCCAGACGGAGACTTCTATGTGTGTCCTATGGGACAGCGAATGAACTTTATCCGCCATGAAAGACGCTATACAGCAAGCGGTTATCAACAGACTGTCAGTATTTACAGAGCGAGTCGGTGTGAGGGATGTCCCCTGAGGGGACAATGTCACAAATCAAAGCGAAACAGGCAGATAGAGGTGAATCATACGCTTGACGATTATAAAGCCAGAGCAAGGGAACTGCTTACAAGCGAGCAGGGACTGAAGCACAGGAGCAACCGTCCGATAGAACCAGAGGCAGTGTTCGGTCAGATAAAGGAATGCGGCAAGTTCAGACGACTGCGTTTGAGAGGTCTGACCGGAGCGAAAATCGAGTTCGGTCTCAAAGCACTTGCCCATAATCTGAGGAAACTTGCCTCGGCAAGGGCAAAATCCTCTTTTTTGACCATATTTTTACCACCAGAATCCATGAAATGGCCTTATAAGGACCACAATTTAAACAATTATCCGGTGAATATATCTTGTGAAGTAAATGCCGCCTGAATCTTCTAATTTTTACACAAAAACAGAGACTGCCTAACTTCTGTTGTTAGACAGCCCCT
>CAMWNF010000090.1 GCA_947175535.1 uncultured Bacteroidales bacterium | reverse complement strand
GAGGACATAATCGAGCATCTTTCCAAAGACTGGCATCTTCTCTGCGCTACCTCAGACATCCGTATCTATGAAGGTCGAAAAGCAATGGCGGAAGACATAGCACGACCGACAAAGACAAGAAAACCTATAAAGGATCCTGTCGGACATATCTCGCTTGATTTTCATCCTAAGGATAAGCCGAAAATGACGGATGAGCTTATGGCCGAAATCGCTCAGGACTATATGAGGCAGATGGGACTTACCAATACTCCGTTTATTGTGGTCCGTCACTATGACAAGGAGCATCCGCACTGTCATATAGTTTTCAGCCGAGTTGACTACGACGGAAAGATACTGACGCAGACCACCAACTTCAAGAAGAATGAGCGCGTCTGCAAGGCTCTCAACAGGAAGTATCAGTTGATGCAGGGAAAGAGCAAGCTCAATACCGATGTATCCAAACTACGAGGAAAGGAGAAAGTACGCTATCAGCTCGTTCAGGATATTGCCAAGCTGTTTATCCACCCGTCAGTCAAGGATTGGGATTCCTATCTCGACATTCTCCGGCAACATGACATAGCTGTGAAAGAAAAGGTGGGTAAAACAGGCAGGATGAATCTCTATTACTGCGTAGGCAAACAGGAATTCTGGTATAAGAAACTTAACCCGTATCTCAGCCGTGAGAATCTTGAAAAAGTGTTCATGGCACGCTCTGAAAAACAAAAGGGCACATCACAAGTGGTTAAGAAACCAGTTTCGCAAAAGCCCGTTATGCCTACGCCTTCAGATACCCCAAAACCAAAGCCACAATCTAAGTCGGTTGTCATACCACCATTACCCGATGGATTCATGGGAGCAAGGATAGCACCCCACGACCTTGACCGCTATCAGAGAGGGGAGGCTATATGTGCCTATATCTGCAATTCCAATGAAATTGTCGGCAAGCATCATTGGATATGGTATGACTTTAAGACTGGTCAACCTCGATGTGAACTAATACCACCACCTGCCGACCGTTATATCCCCGATGCATTCCGCCAGCATACCGCTTCATCTAAAGTGGCCTCAACTGCCCAATCTCAGGGAGCAGGAATAACTCTGTCATCACCTTCTTTCAGAGGTGGAAAACAAGACGATCAAGGTTTTGCCTCTGGCGATGGAATATCTGATGACTTTAAATTGTGGTTGAGCCGTCATCCCGGTCTCAGTATTGACGAAGCCCTTCACCGTTACCGCGATGAACAAAAAGCCATGCAACGACGCAAAAGCATGAAATTGTAATATATCCTACCACCGAGAAAGAACATCACCTTTCTCGGTGGTTATAACATTTATATAGGAATGATTTCATATCTTAGATAAGGATAAGTTTAATACGTTAGGGGTATGATAGATTGAATAGTTAGCGCTCAATATGGCTCCATTAGAGAAAATAGTTTGCGCTCTCTTTATTATTCCATGTTGTCTATGTATATGCCCGAAAAGATGTAAGCGAGGATTTATTGCTGATACTATGCTTAATAACTCTTCTGAACCATAGTTAATGCTATCGTCGAAATCCAATATCCCGAAAGGAGGTGTATGAGTAACGAGTACGTTAGTATTTGATGGTATTTGGCGGTAATTAAACGATTGTTTCTCACTGATACAATCTCTCATAAACATCGGTACTCCATAGAAGGTTACGCCGTCTATTTCTATTCCCGAATTACATAGGTAATGTACATTGGAATCTAATCCCTCAATATTTGCCTCATATAGACAGTCATCATGATTGCCGCAGATAAAAATCTTGTGATTGTAAGGGAGGTCGCAAAACCAATTCATAAAGTCTATAGCCTCCTCTTGACTCCCATTCATCGTAAAATCACCAGAATGGACAATTACATCAGATTCAGGCAGATTGCGAAGACGATGATGACTTCCGTGTGTGTCCGATAAATGAAGTATTTTCATAATTATTGGCAGATGTTTCTTATTGTAAATTCTAAAGGATTTCTTCTAATCAAGAGTAATAATACACGGCTCCCCATCTTTTAGAAGATGCACAGGCCATTTTGGACCGAATATATTTAGAAATTTCTGTGGGTTTTCAGTATGGATGGGAATAATCTTTTGGCAACTAAACTGACTAAAAAGAGTGTTCAAGGTATGTAGGTCCGCATGCCCCGAAGTATGTACATACTCATAATCCTCCCCTAATATCTTTGCGAGATCGGAATTATAAGCAGGTGAATCCGGATTTAGATAGCCTTTCCACTGTGAAAGATACTTTTTGCTTTGATGTGCTGGGAACGATTCAATGAGAGACTCAAATTGTACGGTTGGTCGAGCTATTAATACACAACCCTTCCAGTTAATCAACTTTCGTAATTTGTCAGGCACAAAGAATGTTGGAAGCTTTTTTGATGTTCTATCAAGTTTGAGTACGAATGGTATACCATTGTCAAATTTATAACACTTATTCTCGTTTAGTATCCAATCGTTTTGCCCTATTACCGAATTAAGAATATCATACTGATACTCATCCATTATCACTATTCTGTCGGTATTTTTAGCAGCTCGGTAAATACCAAAAAGTCTATCAATATTGGTTGAAGAGACAAATACGGAATTGCATTTATTCTCTTTGAACAATTCCGTAAACCGTTTCTCAATTTCACATTCAGGCTCGGCATCATTCTGACTTCTTTCAATGTTAGTTGCTTCACATACAATGGCGTTTAGCGTCGGTAAAGATGAAATAATATGCCAAAAATCCTCACCGTACACACCATGAGCACGGAAATCGCCGGTATGGAAAACCACAGTTCCATCTTCAACGCCAGATATGATAAAGCCGTAGGCATCATAGGCAGAGTGATCCATTTTGATAGGATGAATCAAGAACGGACCGAAGTGAAATTCTTCATCTTCCAGAAACGTATGTATTAAGCACGAGCGATCAAATGATTTGCGGGCTTTTTCACCTGCTTCTCCGATGAGGTAAGATAGCCGTCGTTGAAGTTTCCGATAGATCTCACATCCGATATAGCCCATATACACAGGGATATTCTTGGCAATCTCTGAAAGCCTACCGATATGGTCGCCATGATAGTGGGTTATGAGTACTGCACTTTTGGATAAGTCTCCGCAATCCAATCCTTGAATCTTAAGCGAAGAATCTGTTTTTGTAGGGCCGGGAAGTTGCTCACCATAATCGACAAACAGTTTCCATCCGTCTATTTCATACTCAGTGATACAACCTCCAATCTGATCGGTACCCCTATGTATTGTAATCTTCATTTTTCGTAGTTATTGATATCCAAAATGTCATCAATGTCAAGATCGGTAGGGCCTGACACTCGTTTAAACAAGAAGTTTACTTTTTTGAGGATGTCACTGCCTAATGGCAGCTCTTTCTCTGCGTTTTTTGTGGAAACTTTTTTAGTGCCCCATTCAGGATGTATCTCGTTAAATAAGTACCCGCCGACTGTACCTCTGGGTGATTCTATTGTATCATAGAGAAATATCATATAGAACTCTATTTCACTTATGAAATCATTTTTGACGTCAATATCTATGGGTGGATTGTCTAAAAGTTCCAATTCACCCAAATTATTCAATATGTCTTTAAGCTCCTTCTTCAGATTGCCGATACAATATTGATTGTTGAAACATTGAAAATCCTTGAGATGCTTTACGACTCCAGCTTCTCCTCCTATAGCACCACCATTGTATTTTAACTCGATAATTGCAATACGATGAGGTGTGGCTTTAGAAATCGCAATTATATCAAAACGTCCAGTGAATTTGTCGGTTACCTCAATTTGAACCTTTGTAGATTGCCTATACTCAATATCAGCACAAATCCAATTTGATTTGGGATTTGCATTATTGGCATATATCAGTGCTTGTTGTGCTTTCTTTTCCAAAGTGCTACGAGCGTCACTATTGGTCTTGATAAGCTCAAATGAATCATATATTTCATCTGGGAGAAATGTCTTGTTAGCCTCCGAGTTGCTCACTCCGCTGAGATAGTAATGGTTAGTACTGCATTTCAACTTTCCATTACGGTCAAGTGATACCATTGCAATACGATCGGCATTATAGTAAATACCAATTGCATTGTTTCTGATGCACGCTAAGACTTCGGTTGGATTTTCTTGTATAAGTTTATAAATCTTCGAACTCTTAAACGCTGAGAGCAAGTTGACATTTATTCCTCTTAAGTTTTGCATGGAATTGTATTATTTGAATTAGAGATTCAGTTCATGAATAGATAAGCGTGAACTGCTTTATAACATCGTTAACGGAGGTCCTGAGAAAACCTTACAGACAGATGTGATAATGGCAGCCCACGCTATGCGTGAGAAACCATTATGCCGTCCTTGTCTGTTTTTAGAAATTTCTCAGGTTTCCGTCAACAAGAAAGCATAACGCTTCTTATTTTAAAAATGTCACGGAATGGCGTACACCAATCTGACTACAAAGGTACGAAAAATTTTTGAGTTTTTAACGATTTTGCGTGGTGACCCAAGAGAGATTTTAGCTGAGGTCACCACATTTTCACTCCACAATTGTAGTTAAAATCTGTTAAAATTTGCCCTTCTTAGAGCAGATGGGTGGGTTGAATGGCTGCGAATGATGATGAATGATAATAAATTAGATGTTGATAATCAACACATTACACTGCTAGCGAAATAAATATGCGCATCCCACGACACGGATAATACACAATAGTTCAGTAGATTACGATGGGTGTGGTGACTAATGTGGTGACTTGGAGGGGTGTAGGTGAAAGAAAAACCGCTAACTCATTGAGAATTAGCGGTCTTAGGTGGTGCCACCAGGATTCGAACCGGGGACACACGGATTTTCAGTCCGATGCTCTACCAACTGAGCTATGGCACCAACTTTTGCGTTTTTGCGATGCAAAGTTAGGCGTTTTTTTTGAATTGTGCAAATTTTATGGTGCTGTTTTGTCGACGAGACTGCGTTTTAGCGCACAATATAAGACCAACTCGCTGATTTTCACTACGCGACAAAACTTCATTCTCTGAGGAATTTATTTATTTCTTCGAGGAATTGCGGACCGAAACGGGCGCATTTCTTCTCTCCTACCCCGAAAACATCGGCAAATTGGGTGAGTGTACGTGGACGCCGTGCCGACATATCGGCGAGCGTTGCATCGCTGAATATGAGGTATGGCGGAAAGCCTTCTTTGGCGGCAATCTCACGGCGCAGTTTTTTGAGCCGTGTGAGTAGGTTCTCAGACGGTGGCAATGCCGATTTAGTCTTTTTCGGCGCAGCTTTGGTCGGTGTCTGTGTCACGTCGGAAAGCTGAATTGATGCGCGACCGGCAACGACTTCACGCCCGTAAGAAGTGACTTTAAGATGATTGGCTTCGTCATAGGCGATTTCAAATAGTCCGTATTGAATCATCTGAGAGATATACTCGTTCCACTTTTTGAGCGGGATGTCGCGACCTGCGCCGAAGGTCTTGATACGGTCAAAGCCTGCGGCACGGATGTCGCCGCGCGCATAACCGACAAGAATGTCGGCAAGAGTGTATGCGCCGACACGTTCGCCACAACGGATTACGGCACTAAGTGCTTTCTGCGCCTCGACCGTTCCGTCGAAGCGCCGCGGGGGATTGTTGCAGATGTCGCAGTTGCCGCAATCGTGGTCGTAGATTTCACTGAAATAACTGAGCAGTGTGCGTCGGCGGCACACAGGCGACTGGACGTAGCGCAGCATGCGGTCGAGTTTCTCTCGATTTACGAGCTGGCGACCTGACTCGTCGGCAAATGCACGGAGGGTGTGGAGGTCGGAAAGCGAATAGAACATTACCGCCTCAGCCGGTAGTCCGTCGCGACCTGCACGCCCGACTTCCTGATAATATGCTTCGATATTGGGCGAAAGGTTATTGTGAACCACCCATCGGATATTGCTCTTGTCGATACCCATGCCGAAAGCGACCGTTGCGCAAACGACCGTCGCATCGCCGTCGAGAAACGCACGTTGCGAGCGTGCACGCGCTTCGGCACTCATACCAGCATGGTAGCACACCGCGCGGAGACCTCGCGCAACCAGCTCGGCTGTCATTTTCTCTGCTGCCGTACGCGAAAGGCAGTAGACAACGCCTGAGTCATCGGGATAGCGGTCGATCAGACGCTCTATCGCGCGGATGCGTCCCGCCTTGCCGGGATTGGGCATCACAGTCAGACTGATATTCGGACGATCAAACGAACCCGTAAACTTCAAGGGGTTGCGGAGTCGCAACTGCGCAGCTATATCATCGCGCGTCAGGCGGTCGGCTGTCGCAGTAAGAGCGATGACCGGTTTGTCGGGAAACACGTCTTTTATACGCGACAACTCAGTGTAGACCGGTCGAAAATCATGTCCCCACTGCGAAATGCAATGCGCCTCATCGATTGCAAACAGACTGATGTCAACTACCCCGCGCCATCGCTCGATGTCGAGCAGGAGACGTTCGGGTGAGACATAGAGCAGTTTTACGCAGCCTTCGGCGAGTTTAGCGAGGATAGTGCGACTCTCGGCGTCAGAAAGATTGGAATGCAGAGCGGCTGCAGGAATACCGTTAGCACGGAGCGCCGCCACCTGATCGTCCATCAACGCAATCAGCGGAGAAACCACGACTGCACAGCCTTCGGCGAGCAACGCGGGCATCTGATAGCACATCGACTTTCCGCCGCCGGTCGGCATAAGCACAACGGCGTCACGTCCCGACGCTAAGGCCTCGATAATCTCGAGCTGACCGGGACGGAATGAGTCGTAGCCATAGAACTTCCGTAGAAGCGCGTGCGCCTGACGTGATATAAGCGAGTCTGACATTCTGATATTTTTATAAAGCTAAATTACAAAAAAATCACGCAAGGAGAAAAATTTGGCAACACAGCTGTTACAGAAAACGGACCTCGCGCAGTGCTTATTGGCTGCGTGAGGTCCGTGTTATAGTATCGCTGCCCTACTCCCGAGTTAGCGGATGAAGAGGAGTTCGCGGTATTTGGGGAGGGGCCACATTTCGTTGTCAATCATCAGTTCGAGTTTATCGATGTGATAACGGATTATGTCCATGTGGGGAACGACCGTGTCGTGGTAAGCGATTGCCTTTTCGCGCTCACTGTCAATCTTGTTGGCGACACGGCGGGCATCGACCATCGCGGCAACCTCGTCTTTAATCACCTTCATGTGCTTGGCGAGTTTTTCGACGTTGGCGATGTCGTCGGCTGAAAATTCGGTTGCCTTCTCTCCGTCGAAAATCGACTTGACGCGCACGATGTTGTCAAGCAAAATAGACTGATAGCGCAGGGCGACGGGAATGACATGGTTGATGGCGAGGTCGCCGAGTACACGGGCTTCGATCTGGACTTTTTTGGTGTACATCTCCCATTTCACTTCGTTGCGGGCTGCGAGTTCGACCTCAGAGAGGACGTTAGTCTTCTTGAACATCTCGGCGGTCGACGGTTTCATATATGCGTCGAAAATCAGAGGCACACTCGTCTCGCAGTCGAGTCCGCGACGAGCTGCCTCCTCTTTCCATTCGTCGGAGTAGCCGTTGCCATCGAAGTGGATAGCCTTACTCTGTTTGATGAGCGCACGAATTTCTTCGAGAAGGGCGTGGTTGAGGTTCTCGCCTGCTTCGAGACGGGCATCGACTTTAGTTTTGAAGTCGGCGAGCTGCTCGGCAACGGCGGCGTTGAGCACAATCATCGCCGCACCGCAGTTTGCCGACGAGCCGACTGCGCGGAACTCGAAGCGGTTGCCGGTGAATGCGAAAGGCGATGTGCGGTTTCGGTCGGTGTTGTCGAGTTTGAGCTGCGGTATCTGAGCAACCTTGAGGTCGAGCCCTTCGCGGGAGTCGAGGTTGGCGAGTTCGGCTGACGTCGAGTTTTCAATCATGTCGAGGATTTCGGCGAGCTGAGAACCGGTGAAAATCGAAATGATTGCGGGAGGCGCTTCGTTGGCGCCGAGACGGTGGGCGTTGGTCGCCGACATAATCGACGCTTTGAGCAGGGCGTTATGCTTGTGGACCGCCGCCATGACGTTAACGACGAAAGTGACGAAACGCAGATTGTCTTTGTCGGTCTTACCGGGCGCGAAAAGGAGCGTGCCGGTGTCTGTGCCGAGGCTCCAGTTGTTGTGCTTGCCCGAACCGTTGATGCCTGCGAAGGGTTTTTCGTGGAGCAGCACGCGGAAGTGGTGACGGCGCGCCACCTCTGCCATTACGGTCATCAGCAGCTGATTATGGTCGTTGGCGAGATTACATTCCTCGTAGATAGGCGCGAGTTCGAACTGATTGGGAGCCACCTCGTTGTGACGGGTCTTGGCGGGGATGCCGAGACGGTGAGCCTCAAGTTCGAGGTCGAGCATGAAAGCTTCAACGCGCGAGGGGATAGCACCGAAATAGTGGTCTTCAAGCTGCTGGTTTTTAGCTGATTCGTGTCCCATTAGAGTGCGACCGGTCAGCATTAAGTCGGGACGAGCATTGTAGAGCGCCTCATCGACGAGGAAATATTCCTGTTCCCAGCCGAGATAGCTCGTGACGTGGGTCACTTTATCATCGAAGTAACGAGCCACTCCGGTCGCAGCCTTGTCGACGCTGTTGAGCGCGCGGAGAAGCGGAGTCTTATAGTCAAGCGACTCGCCGGTATATGAGATGAAGATAGTCGGGATACAGAGGGTGTTGCCCATGATGAATGCGGGCGACGAGATGTCCCATGCGCTGTAGCCGCGCGCCTCGAAAGTGTTGCGGATACCGCCGTTGGGGAAACTTGATGCATCAGGCTCCTGCTGAACGAGCAGTTTGCCTGTAAATTTTTCTACCACGCCGCCTTTACCGTCGTGCTCGACGAAAGCGTCGTGCTTTTCTGCTGTTGATTCGGTGAGAGGCTGGAACCAGTGGGTGTAATGGCGTGCGCCGTTATCGATAGCCCAGCGTTTCATGCCTTCGGCGACACTGTCAGCTACTTCCATCGGCAGGGGTTCCTTGTTGTCGATGGCATTGATGAGAGCTTTGTAAGTGTCGGCAGGGAGATATTCGAACATCTTCTGACGGTTGAACACATACTTGCCATAATACACTTCCGGCCTTTCTTTGGGCATCTCTACCGGTTCGGCTTTGCGGTTGAAAGCCTCGTCTACGACTTTAAATCTCAGTTGCGACATAAGCGTTAGCGATTAGTTTTTTGAATAGGTGAAATTTTCGATCTCTCTAATGGTTTCTTTTAATCATCACTATGAGATTGAGTTACAATGTCAATTTACGAAATGCCGCCGGCGTCCGCTTGGAGCGTATGCGGCATCACGCCGCAAAGTTACAATTTCACCCCGTAAGCCGCAATAATTTTAACAGAAAAAAGAGATAGCCCGACGTAAGCCGAGCTATCTCCTGCGCACTAAAACGATATCTTAAAACAAGACCTATCTGTATGGCTGGCTCATTCCCTATTTGAAGCATCCGGAAAGGCAACACGTTTAACGAACCCGCTATCAGAATGGATTACATATATTCCTGATGATGGAACAAAATTGGAATATAATCCTTCATAGACCATAATTCCAGTCATAGTATATGCTTTTATATATGCATCTTTGTCTATTTTAACATCTTCAATTCCGACATTTCCATGTACTATTACCGAGCATTCCGCCATTACATCAGAACCATCTATAGCCTTTGCATTTATTGTGGTATTACCCATACTTAGGAGTTCTATGCTACCATTATCATCCACTGATGCAATTGTAGGATCAATACTACTCCATTCTATTAATTTATTAGTCGCATCCGCAGGCGAAACAGTAGCGATTAATTCGATTTTGTCTCCTATCTTACCCTCTATGGATGATGCAGATAATGATATGTTCTGTACATATATGGTTTCTTGGTAGACGTTAATATCGCATTGCGTTGAAATAATTGGATTACCTTGCGAAGAGACAATTATTCTACAAGCACCAACGCTAATGGCGGTTACGATACCTTCGTTAGAAACGGTTGCAATTTCGGGATTATCTGTTTCCCATACTAAATCAACATTAGTTGCATTGATGGGAGAAATAGTGGCAATGAGTTTAACCTGATTACCGATAGACAGTGTTAGACTTTGTTCGTTCAAAGAAATACTTTCAACAGGAATTTCAGGAGGAGTCATTTCGCTTATGTGATTAAACCGTTCCCAGCATCTTGATGACTTGTATTTAGCTTCTGACCCTGAGGGAACCGTAAGGATAGCATAATTATAGGTACTATTGGAAAATGTCGAGCTATCAGCCTCAGGAGGGAATTCAGACAAACAGGTTACCTCTTCAAGATTACAATCCGACAATTCCCATAGTCTACTTACATTTGCTCCTAATATAAGTCTTTTAAGTGCAGTACAACCGATTGGAGATGAAAATAGCCTAAGGTTGTTACCCGTATCAAAGCTTTCCAGATTTGAGCAGTTATTAAAGGCGAATGCTCCCAATGTTGTAACCTGATTTAGGTTTACGCTTTTAATAGAACTACACCCTTGAAATGCATAAGAATAAATCTCTTGTATATTATCGGGAACTTCAAGTT
>CAMWNF010000089.1 GCA_947175535.1 uncultured Bacteroidales bacterium | reverse complement strand
GTAAAGTGCGCTTCAATGTCAATCATGTGAAACACCCTTTCGAACAACCCCAACCGCTCTATCGCACGGGTATCGCTGTCGGAGATTATCCAGTCGACCATCACCACAGTTCTTATAATGGTCCGGAAGATTTGCCATATCTCTATTTTTATAAAGTGCCCTCATATTGTCTACCTCTCGGTACGCTTATTCCAGAAGAAGTCGAAGATTTAATTGTAACCGAAAAATCTATATCGGTATCGAATATAGCCAACGGCTGCACCCGCGAGCAGCCAGTAGTACTTCAGATTGGTCAGGCTGCCGGTGTACTCGCCGCACTTGCGATTAAAAATAATTGTCCTGTCGATGAAGTTCCCGTAAGAGACGTGCAGAACGTTTTGCTTTCGACCGGGGGGTATATAATGCCTTATCTTGATGTTCCCAATACCGATGCTCGCTTTGCTCCTTATCAGCGTATCGGCACTACTGGTATTCTCAAAGGGGAGGGTAAAAGCGTAGCATGGGCGAACGAAACATGGCTTTACGCAGACTCGGTGCTGACCGGTGAGGCTATTGACGGTTTCTATGAACTATATCCCGAGGCAAAAGGTAAAATTGCCGAAACCGGTCCTCTGACATTTGGAGATGCAGTCGTACTGCTTACAGCGGCAAATGGTAGCGATTCTGTTGGAATTCCAAATGAATTATTACCTGATTGCAATCTTGATACTCCTATTTCGCGTGGCGATTTCGCCGTACTCGTCGACCGAGTTCTCGACCCGTTTAACAGCTTCTCTGTCGCTTTGAACGGAAATATGACCAGGCAGGAATAAAGATTTTGAATAAAATAATGTCATGGATTTCAATATTTGAAATTTTATTTCTAAATTTGCAATAAAAATAGGTTGCAGCATGAGAATAATAGCGGAGCGAACTATACGCGAGTATTACGAGAAAAATCCTCAGGCGAAAACTGCTTTAGAAGATTGGGTGACAATCGTAAAAAAATCGCAGTGGCGTAGTTTTTCTGATATTAAAGCGACATTTAATTCGGTTGATTATGTGGGTAACCAGCATTATGTATTCAATATTAAAGGTAATGATTATAGAATGGTTGTTGTAATTAAGTTTACACCTAAATTTGTATTGATACGTTTTATTGGGACGCACAAAGAGTATGATAGAATTGATTGTTCTACAATTTAAGTACATAGCTATATGACAAAAATAGAGAACGAAATGCAGTATCAAGCAGCTCTTAAAAGAGTAGAGGAGCTTATGCTTGGGTTGCCTGAAGATACACCGGAAGAAGATCCTCAGATGGTTGAACTTACCTTGTTGGGTAATTTGGTAGCTGATTATGATGAAGAGCACTATCCGATTGGTAAACCGTCTTTAATTGAAGTGATTAAACTAAGAATGTATGAAATGGGACTGACACAGATTGCACTCTCAAAATTACTTGGTATCAACCCGGCAAGAGTCTGTGAGTACCTGTCGGGAAAGCGGGAGCCAACCTTGAATCAAGCAAGGGCTATTAGCCAAAAATTAAATATAGACCCTGCAATTGTACTCGGAGTGTAATTTCTTTGAATGAGAAAGGTCTGTATAAGATGTTTTTTGAATACCTTATTGATGATATTCAACCCCTCCAGATGTTGCCGACGTTTTTTAAGACCTTTTAGGACGGGAGTTTGTTTCATTGAGGAAAAAATGATTAATTTTGCGAATTATTAAATAGATAATTATCAAAAACGAAATAAATCACTCAGATATGGCACAGCAAGAAGATGTCTTCAAAAAAATCGTTTCCCATGCAAAGGAATACGGTTTCGTTTTTCAGTCAAGTGAAATTTACGATGGTCTCTCTGCCGTTTATGACTACGGTCAGAACGGTGTGGAACTCAAAAACAACATCAAACGTTACTGGTGGGACTCAATGACCCTCCTTCATGAGAACATCGTGGGCATCGACTCTGCCATCTTCATGCATCCGACTATCTGGAAGGCATCGGGTCACGTCGACGCGTTCAACGACCCTTTGATTGACAACCGCGACTCTAAAAAGCGTTACCGTGCTGACGTCCTTATTGAAGACCAGCTTGCCAAATATGACGAAAAAATCAATAAAGAAGTTGCGAAAGCAGCAAAACGTTTCGGCGACAGCTTCGATGAAGCTCTTTTCCGTCAGACCAATCCCCGCGCTGTAGAACATGCCGCCAAGCGCGACGCTCTCCACGAGCGTTTCGCAAAAGCGATGAACGATAACAACCTCGAAGAACTACGTCAGATTATCATCGATGAAGAAATCGTTTGTCCGATTTCCGGCACAAAGAACTGGACTGATGTCCGTCAGTTCAATCTTATGTTCAAGACCGAGATGGGTTCAACAGCCGACGGCGCAATGACCGTGTATCTCCGTCCCGAAACAGCTCAGGGCATCTTCGTCAACTACCTTAACGTTCAGAAGACAGGTCGCATGCGCATTCCTTTCGGCATTGCTCAGATTGGTAAGGCATTCCGCAACGAAATCGTTGCCCGTCAGTTTATTTTCCGTATGCGTGAGTTCGAACAGATGGAAATGCAATTCTTTGTTCGTCCCGGCGAGGAACTCAAATGGTTCCAGCAGTGGAAAGAATGGCGTCTGCGCTGGCACAAGGCTCTCGGTCTCGGCGATGAAAAATATCGCTACCACGACCACGACAAACTCGCTCACTACGCCAACGCCGCTACCGATATAGAATTCCAGATGCCTTTCGGTTTCAAGGAAGTGGAAGGTATTCACTCTCGCACAAACTTCGACCTCTCTCAGCATGAGAAATTCTCGGGTAAGAAAATTCAGTATTTCGACCCTGAATTAAACGAAAGCTACACTCCCTACGTCATCGAGACATCGATTGGCGTCGACCGTATGTTCCTCAGTGTTCTTTGCTCAAGCTATGAAGAACAGCCTCTCGAAGGTGGTGATACCCGCGTAGTGCTTCACCTTCCTGCCGCGCTCGCTCCTGTCAAATGTGCCGTTTTACCTCTCGTGAAGAAAGACGGTCTGCCTGAAAAAGCCCGCGAAATCGTCAACGACCTCAAATTTGACTTCGCAACTCACTACGAGGAGAAAGATACAATCGGCAAGCGTTACCGCCGTCAGGATGCTATCGGCACACCTTTCTGCATCACTGTCGACCATCAGACCCTTGAAGATAACACCGTTACCCTTCGTGAACGCGACTCTATGGAACAGACTCGTGTTAAAGTCGAAGACCTTCACAAACTTATCCATAATCAGGTTAGTCTGAATGCTTTACTTCGAAAACTTGCTTAAAAAAACTCTCACTCTTATCAAATAATGAAAAAATCAACAATTACCTTAGTAGTCGTGATTTGCGTAATCGCTATGCTTTGCGGTGTCGGTTGCTCAAATTATAACAGTCTTGTATCAGCTGAACAGGATGTCGATAAGGCATGGGCAGACGTTCAGACTCAATATCAGCGTCGCTTTGATCTTATACCCAATCTTGTGGAAACAGTCAAAGGCTATGCCGCTCACGAAAAAGAGACATTCGAGAATGTCACTCTCGCCCGTGCCGGTCTGACAAATGCATATAACACCGCCGACTCTTTGAAAAATGTTGCCGCTCCTGCCGATATGGCTGCTTTCGAAAAATATAATGCATCCCAGGCTGAGCTTAACCGTGCGTTCAACGTGTATGTCAACGCTGTCAGAGAGGCTTATCCCGATTTGAAAGCGAACGAACAGTTCCTCAGTCTTCAGGACCAACTCGAGGGCACGGAGAACAGAATCGCTACTTACCGGGGTTATTATACCGAATCTGTTCAGAAATACAATCTGAAAGTAAAGCGTTTTCCCGGTAATATTTTCGCCGGTCTCTTCGGGTTCAGCGAAAAAGCTCAGTTCGAAGCAGAAGCCCAGGCTCAATCAGCACCCAAAGTGCAATTTTAATCACTGATATCTGATGAAAAGATTACCGATATTATTGATGGCGGTTATGGCGATAGGCATATCGTTCATAGCCTGTGACGACGATGACGATGATGTAAAAGCCATTATCAAGTGGCGTGATGCCAATAATGCATGGCTGGCTGAGAAACAGGCGATGAAGAATAGCGACGGCACACCTTATTATAATGTGGTCGTTCCACGTTGGGATCCGTCGTCGTTTGTCCTTGTTCATTATTTCAATGAGCGCAATACCGACCCTAATGCATTGAAACCGCTTTACACAAGCACTGTTGACGTGCGTTACAATCTCCATTTGTATAATGACGCGGCATGTGATTCGTCGACATTACTGACTGAATATGGTCCCGGCGTTTATCGTGCTCCTCTTAACAGTCTGATTGACGGATGGGCTGCCGCGGTCTGCGACATGAATGTTGGCGACACGGCGGAGGTCATCATCCCTTATGCACTTGGTTACGGCTCGACATCTTCAGGCTCGGTTCCCGCTTATTCCAATCTGCGTTTCAATATCCGTCTTGTTGATATATATCGCTATGAAGCCTCGCCAGAGACATCTACAGATTGATTAAGTTTCAGATATGCTTTCCCGAACGCATGTATATTTTCGAGGTCGTGCAGTAAGCGCGACCTCATTTTATAAAATATAGTCGCCGGCAACTCGTTATTACATTAAATGATAACGCTGATGAAAAGAATTAATTACATATTACCGATTGCCCTGTTGCTGCTTTTGTCGTCTTGCGGAGGAGCCAAACTCGCTACTGCCGATGAGCAGATGGCGAGAGGTGAATATTTCGAGGCATCAAAGACATATCGTAAGGTCTATAATAAACTAGACCGAAATCAGCGCCAACTGAGAGGCGAGGTTGCGTTTAAGATGGCAGAGTGTCATCGCCTTTTGCGTCAGAATGCCCGTGCTTCGGCAGCATATGCGAATGCACGTCGCTTCGGTTATGAGGATACGGTTCTCAATCTTCGTCTCGCCCAGACTCTTCATGCCGAAGGAAAATATAGTCAGGCGGTTACAGCTTATGAGGAATATCTGCAGATGAAACCTGACGATGTAAAGGCTCTCAACGGACTCGCCGGGGCTAAAATGGCTGCTGAAAAGAAACTTGCCACAAGATATATCGTCCGTAATGCAAAACTTTTCAATTCACGTCGTTCAGATTATTCGCCGATGTATTTCGACAACTCATATGACCGACTGTATTTCACGACAACCAACGAGAAAGTCAACGGTACACACCGAAGCGAAATCAACGGCATGAAAAAAGCTGACATCTGGACCGTCACAAAAAATGAACGCGGTCAGTGGAAGCGTCCCGAACCGGTTGAAGGTGAACTTAATTCAGAAAACGAAGAGGGCATAATTTCTTTTACTCCTGACGGTTCGACAATGTATCTTACCAGAGCCAGACGTGAACCTAATGCCAATACCGGTGTCGAGATATACACATCGCAGCGAAGTGATGCGCAGTGGAGCAAGCCTGTGAAATTTGAAATAACGCATGACACTATTTCAAGCTATGGTCATCCTGCGGTCTCGCCCGACGGAAACTGGTTATATTTCACATCGGATATGCCGGGTGGCTCGGGAGGAAAGGATATCTGGCGTATAAATCTTAAGGAACGGGCGGGTTCGCTTGAAAATCTCGGCGAGTGGATAAATACTCCCGGCGATGAGATGTTTCCCTTTGTCCGCAGCGATTCGGTGCTTTATTTTGCATCTGACGGTCATCCCGGCTATGGGGGGCTGGACATATTCAAAGCGGTCATGACAAAATCGGGCGGATGGAATGTGTCAAATATGGGTTCGCCTCTCAATTCGGCAGCCGATGATTTCGGCATTACTTTCGGCGAAGGGGAGGCGGGTTATTTCAGCTCCAACCGTGGCGATGCCAAAGGCTATGACCATATCTATTCGTTTGAACTCCCTGAAATCAAAGTCACTATCAGCGGCTGGGTGCTTGACCGCGACGAAGAACCTGTGCCGAATGCGGTTATCCGCATAGTAGGTAACGATGGAAGCAATCAGAAGCAGATTGCCAAGCCTGACGGCAGTTTCTCGTTTCCGCTTGACCGCGGCGTGAGCTATGTCATGCTTGCGGGAGCAAAAGGTTATCTCAACGCAAAACAGGAGTTCACTTCTGATATTGCCGAAGAGGATGCCGCCTATGACGTAGATTTCATTCTGTCGTCCATAACCAAACCGGTTGTGATAGACAATATCTTCTATGACTTTGACAAGACCACTCTCAGACCGGAGTCCAAGACTGCTCTTGACGAAATGGCTCAGGTGCTACGCGACAATCCTAATGTCACAATCGAGATGGCTTCTCACACTGACCGTCACGGCACGGACGAATATAACATCAATCTTTCTTCGCGCCGGGCAAAGTCGGTGATTGACTATCTTATATCGGTCGGCATCGACCCGCGCCGCCTTCAGTCTCAGGGTTACGGTGAATCACGACCGAAGACAATCACAAAGAAGCTGGCGAGAGAGTTTCCTCAGTTTCCCGAGGGACAGGTGCTTGACGAGGAATATATAAATACACTTTCGCCGGAAGACCAGGACGCTGCAGACCAGATAAACCGTCGCACCGAGTTTCAGGTGCTTTCAATCGACTATCAGATGTTTTGATTGCCATGAGTATGAAGTTGCGAACTGAAATTGAACCGTTCAGACCATCGTTTTCGGTCAGTCACGATGACCGCATTGTTCTGTTGGGTTCATGTTTTTCCGATAACATAGGCTCAAGACTTGTCCGCGACGGCTTCGAAGCACTTCATAATCCGCTCGGTCCATTATACAATCCGTTGTCGTTAGCCCGTCTGATAGAAAATCTTCTTGATGCCCGCGTCTACACAGAGGATGATTTTGTGTCTGACAGTGAGGGTGGTGTGCATTGCCTTGATTTTGCTTCTCGTTATCAGCACCCAGAGGCGAAACAACTTGTCGACAAACTTAACTCTGAATTTTCGGCGTTGAAAACGGCTTTCGACCAATCGACTGTATTGATTATCACATTCGGTTCTTCGGTGGTTTATTCTCTTGATGGAACTCTCGACGGCGTTGTCGGCAATTGTCACAAATTTCCGGCGGATTTTTTTCGCAGGATGACTGTAAGTATCGACGATATAGCAGACAGATGGCAGCCGCTTGTCGCGCGTCTTAAACAGCAGGAGAAACACCTACTTTTTACGGTCAGTCCAATCCGTCATCTTGCCGACGGTCTTCATGGCAATCAGTTGTCGAAGGCGCGTTTGCTTCTGGCTTGTGAGAAACTTTCCGGTATAGCTGATTATTTTCCGGCTTACGAAATAATGATGGATGATTTACGTGATTATCGTTTTTACGAGCGAGACCTAAAGCATCCGTCAGAACTTGCATGCGATTATATTTACGATAAATTCAGCGAGTGCTTTTTCTCGCAGGAGACCGCTTCTATCGCCGCTAAAAAACGACAGGAGTTTCTGCGCTCGGCACATCGCCCGATTATAAATAATATCAGATGAAACTGTCAGTAAAAGAAATTGCCGCTGTTTTAGGCAAAACCATATCATCCACACGCGAGGTAAGCGAATTGCTCACCGACAGCCGTTCTCTGTGTGATGCAGAACGTACGCTTTTTGTTGCGCTTCGCACGAGTGTCAACGACGGTCATAAATATATAGCCGAAATGTATCGGCGCGGTGTCAGGGCGTTTCTTGTCGAGAGTGTTCCTGAGATTTTGTCATCTGTGTCTGATGCGGAATTTATCGTAGTCGATGATACAGCCAAGGCACTTGCCACACTGGCGTCGTATGCGAGGTCGACGGTCGACATTCCTGTCGTCGGTATTACGGGTAGCCGCGGCAAGACTGTTGTTAAAGAACTGGTGTATGCGGCACTTCTGAAGGCAGGTCGCAAAGTTGTCAGAAGTCCGCGAAGCTGGAACTCTCAGATTGGTGTGCCGCTGTCGGTCTGGCGTCTTGAACGTGACACTGAGATTGCTGTTTTCGAAGCCGGTATTGACCATCCGGGGCAGATGGAAAGTCTCGCTGCGGTCATTCGTCCGACAATCGGAGTCATCACCGATATAACAGGAGAGCATGACGGAGGTTTTGAAAGCCGTGAGCAGAAAATTTCAGAGAAGCGGATATTGCTTGAGAATTGCGCGACGCGTATCGAGGGGAGTGACAACCGACGTGTAGCGGCAGAGATTTTGGAGGCTCTCGGAGAATCTCCCTCTTTGCTTGACGGAGTAAGGGAGGTTTCGACACGTCTGGACGTTCACGACGGAGTCAATGATTGTCTGATGATTTACGATGAGTTTACTTCAGATTATGTTTCATTGGTTGCCGCGCTTGATTTCATGTGCCGCCGTAAGACAGCGTCACGTAGAAATACTCTGATACTCGGAGATTTGCTTCATCGGAAAGGAGCTGATGTTGCGAAAATCTATCGTGAGGTGTCAGCCATGCTTCGGCTTGCGGGTATCGACAGACTGATTTGTGTCGGAGCTGAAATAAGTCGCTATGCCTCGGAGTTTGACCCGCTTATGGCATCGGAGTTTATGACTACTGTCGATGATTTTCTCAAAGATTACAATATATCCCGTTTTGACAGTGAGCTTATCCTTATAAAAGGTCCGGCAGATGCAGGTTTTGATGAGATACGCCGTCGTCTCGAAAGTCCACGCCATCAGTCGATACTCGAGGTGAATCTTGATGCGGTTGTCGATAACTTCAATTCGTTCAAGGCGTTGTTGAAGCCGCAGACTGGAGTGGTCGCCATGGTTAAGGCATCGGGCTACGGTACGGGTGCACTTGAACTTGCGAAGACTCTCCAGAGTCAGGGTGCGTCCTATCTTGCAGTTGCCGTGGTCGAGGAAGGAGTATCGCTGCGCCGGGCCGGGATAACCATGCCGATTATCGTGCTTAATCCGGTAACGACCAACTATCAGGCTCTTTTTGCCTACGGTCTTGAGCCGACCGTATTCTCACTTAATGAATTGCAGTTACTCATTGATGAAGCGGCGCGTTACGGCAAGTCGGATTATCCTGTCCATATCAAACTCGAGACCGGCATGCGTCGACTCGGCTTCGTCGATGATGAGATTGATGACTTGCTTGCTGTGCTCAATTCGACCGACAATGTTAAGGTAAGCTCGGTCTTTTCGCATCTCGCGACCGCGGATTGCCTTGACCAGGACGCCTATACCGAAAGTCAGTTGGAAACGTTCGCGCGAATGACGGAGCGTCTTATCGAGGGGCTGCAATATCCGTTCAAGCGCCATATCCTCAATACAGCAGGGATTATGCGTTATCCGGGTCATCAATACGACATGGTGCGTCTCGGAATCGGTCTATATGGTATCAGTCCTCTGCCTCCTGAAGCGACCGAAATCAAATTGCGCACTGTCGCCCGTCTGAGTTCGACTATTATTTCGTTGAAACATTGGGCGGCCGGGACGACGGTCGGCTATGGACGTAAGGGTGTCATTACACGCGATTCGATAATAGCGACTGTGCCGATAGGTTATGCCGACGGCATTGACCGTCATTTCGGATGCGGGCATGCCCGGTTTATCGTAAACGGGCATCTCTGTCCGACAGTCGGTAATATCTGCATGGATCTTTGCATGATTGACGTTACGGATGCCGATGCTCATGTCGGCGACAGAGTCGAAATATTCGGTCCGGAAGCTCCAATCGAAAATCTGGCGCAGACTCTCGGTACGATACCTTATGAAGTGCTGTCTTCGGTTTCGCCACGTATCCACCGTATTTATTTCAGGGAATAATTATGAAAATACAGAAGCGAGCTCAATTTGCCACACGTTTGGGCGTTATCGCCACTACAGTAGGCTCGGCAGTCGGGTTGGGTAATATCTGGCGTTTCCCTTATGAAGCCGGTGCGCATGGCGGTGGAGCGTTTATGCTTTGTTATCTGTTTTTCATCTTTTTGATTGGCATACCTGTCATTTCGGCTGAATTTGTAATGGGGCGTGCGTCGCGTTCAGGCATACTCGGTGCATTCCGCTGTCAGAGTGGTGGAAGACGCTGGGATTGGGTAGGGTATGCAGGAATTCTTGCTTCAATACTAATCCTTTCGTTTTACTCTGTTGTGGCAGGTTGGACGATGGATTACGCATACGAGTCAGCTACAGGTCGTCTGGGAGAGGTTGCCGACGCTGCCCGCCACGCTGAGTTCGGAAATTTTATCAGCGGCTGGAGTCCTGTAGGCTGGATGGCGGCATTTCTGATAATAAACGCAGCGGTTATCCTCGGAGGAGTTCAGAAAGGCATCGAACGTATAAGTAATATACTCACGCCGTTGCTGTTCGTCATTTTGCTTGCGTTCTGCATCAACTCTCTTTTTCTGCCTGCAGCCGGAGAAGGTCTTGCTTTTCTCTTCAAGCCGGATTTCAGTGCATTGACGCCATCTGTCGTTCTCGGAGCTATGGGCCAGGCGTTCTTCTCTCTTTCCATCGGGCTGGGTTGCATGATGACTTATGCAAGTTATTTTTCGGACGATACCCACATAGTCAGCAGTGCATCGACAACCGCGCTTCTTGATACGCTTGTGGCTGTTCTGGCAGGTGTGATAATATTTCCCGCCGTATTCTCTTTCGGCATGGAACCGGAGGCAGGTCCGCGTCTGGCATTTGAGGTGCTCCCGACGAT
>CAMWNF010000088.1 GCA_947175535.1 uncultured Bacteroidales bacterium | reverse complement strand
CATATATATAATATATAGCAATGCCCTAAACCGGGCATTCTGTACCCGGCTACGATTTACAACGTCCCGTGGACGACATCCAAGAAAAAATTGCAGAATTATTTCTTTAATTTTTGCGGACACGGCGATTTTGCATTAACTTTGCAGTAATCTATATCCTGCAGAATTCTTACAATTTCATATAATCAATCTAAATCAATCATCTTATGTGGTTAACAAGCTCATCTATAGGAAGGAAGTTCGTGATGGCAATCACGGGTATCTGCCTTGTCCTATTTGTAACTTTTCACGTGTTGATGAACGCAGTCGCTCTGATTTGGCCTACAGCCTACAATCTCGTCTGCGAATTTCTCGGTGCTAACTGGTATGCGCTGATTGCATCTGCCGGTCTCGCCGCACTCTTCATCATCCACATTATCTATGCATGCTGGCTCACCATCCAGAACCGCCGCGCGCGTGGTAACGACCGTTATCTGGTCAACACCCGTCCGCCCCAGGTCGAATGGTCGTCGAAAAACATGCTCGTGCTCGGTATCGTTATTCTTGCGTTCCTTGTCGTGCACCTCATCCAGTTCTGGCACAAAATGCAGTGGCAGGAACTCATGCACCACGAACTTTCAGTGCTGCCCCAGCTCAACGGTGCACCCGTGCCCCCCTCATTCGGCACACTTTTCATCCAGATGGCATTCAGCGAAGTTTGGACTCCCATCGTATATATCATCGGTTTCATCGCTCTTTGGTTCCACATGAACCACGGCTTCTGGTCGATGCTCCACTCTGTGGGCTGGGACAACGGCATCTGGCTCAACCGCCTCAAAACAATCGGCTGCTGGTGGACTTCAATCGTAGTTGCCCTCTTCATCGCTCAGGCTATCGTATTCACCGTACGCTCTCATCAGCACTACTACTCGACCAACATCGAGCTTCAGGAACAGTACAGCGAATTCTGGAAAGAAAAGAGCCAGGCAATCATCGAAGACTTCCAGGCTTCAGCCCAGAAAGAATTTGCAAACGCCAACCCCTCTGACCCCATGATTGAGGCCAAGCAGGCTGAATTCTTCCTCGCAAAGGCTCCCAGCTACATCGCACAGGCCACTGCCGTTATCAACAGCGTTGAAAAACAGTGCCCCGACCTCAAATCCGAAACTCTCGGTCAGCTCGAGCAGTTCAAGCAGTTCCTTGAACAAAATCTCCAAAACGCAGAAAACCAAGCAAAATAATTTCTCAGACATATGGCAAATCTAAGCAATCTCGAGGGCATGATTGATTCCAGCCCCATCATGAAGGACTTCGCCGATATCGAATCCTCTAAGCTTCCGGAGTATCAGATTGACTCAAAGATCCCCGAAGGACCGATCGCTGAGAAATGGACAAACTACAAAGCCCATCAGAAACTCGTCAACCCCGCCAACAAACGTAACCTCGACATCATCGTCGTCGGCACTGGTCTCGCAGGCGCATCAGCAGCCTCGACTCTCGGCGAGCTCGGCTTCAACGTTAAGAACTTCTGCATCCAGGACAGCCCCCGTCGCGCTCACTCTATCGCGGCCCAGGGCGGTATCAACGCAGCAAAGAACTATCAGAACGACGGCGACTCTGTATATCGCCTCTTCTACGACACAGTCAAAGGCGGTGACTTCCGTTCTCGCGAAGCCAACGTCTACCGTCTTGCCGAAGTGTCAAACAACATCATCGACCAGTGCGTTCAGCAGGGCGTTCCCTTCGCCCGCGAATACGGCGGTCTGCTCGCCAACCGTTCGTTCGGCGGCGCACAGGTGTCACGTACGTTCTACGCCAAAGGTCAGACAGGCCAGCAGCTCCTTCTCGGTGCTTACGCTTCACTCAACCGCCAGATTCAGAAAGGCACAGTGAAGTCTTACAACCGTCGCGAGATGATGGACATCGTCATGATTGACGGTCGTGCACGCGGCATCATCGTCCGTAACCTCGTCACCGGCGAAATCGAACGCTACGCAGCTCACGCTGTCGTTCTCGCAACCGGTGGCTACGGCCGTGCATTCTTCCTTTCGACCAACGCCATGGGCTGCAACGGTTCTGCCGCTGTTCAGGCATTCAAGAAAGGCGCATACCTCGCCAACCTCGCCTTCACTCAGATTCACCCCACCTGTATCCCCGTCCACGGCGAAGACCAGTCCAAGCTCACACTTATGAGCGAATCTCTCCGTAACGACGGCCGCATCTGGGTGCCCAAGAAAAAAGAAGACGCCGAGGCAATCCGTGCAGGTCAGAAAAAACCGACCGACATTCCCGACGAAGACCGCGACTTCTATCTCGAACGCCGCTATCCCGCCTTCGGTAACCTCTGCCCCCGCGACATCGCCAGCCGCGCAGCTAAAGAACGTTGCGACGCAGGCTATGGCGTAGGAACAGGCAACGCCGTTTACCTCGACTTCAAATACGCCATCGAGCGTCTCGGTGAAGACGTTGTCCGCGACCGTTACGGCAACCTCTTCGACATGTATCAGATGATTTCTGACGACAACCCCTACAAGACCCCGATGATGATATTCCCCGCCAGCCACTACACCATGGGCGGCATCTGGGTCGACTACGAACTCCAGACTTCAATCAAGGGTCTCTTCGCCATCGGCGAATGTAACTTCTCCGACCACGGTGCAAACCGTCTCGGTGCATCTGCCCTCATGCAGGGTCTCGCCGACGGTTACTTCGTGCTCCCCTACACCATGCAGAACTACCTCAGCGACCAGATTAAGGTGCCTCACTTCACCACCGACACACCCGAATTCGACGAAGCTGAGAAAGGCGTACGCGAACGCATCGAAAAACTCATGGCTATCAAGGGAACCAAATCGCCCGACGAAATCCACAAACGTCTCGGTCATGTGATGTGGAATCTTGTCGGCATGGGCCGTACACTCCAGGGTCTCGTGAAGGCTACCGAAGAAATCGAAGAAGTCCGCAAGGAATTCTACTCTGACCTCCGCATCGTAGGTTCTGCCGACGACCTCAACACCGAGCTCGAAAAGGCTCTCCGTCTCGAAGACTTCCTCGTGATTGCAAAGATGATGGCTATTGACGCCCTCAACCGCAACGAATCCTGCGGCGCTCACTTCCGCGAGGAATACCAGACCGCCGACGGCGAGGCTGCCCGCAACGACGAAGAATACATGTATGTCAGCTGCTGGAAGTACACCGGCGAAAACGAGAAGCCCATCCTCCTCAAAGAGCCTCTCAAATACGAAGCAATCAAGGTACAGACACGTAACTACAAGTCATAATCGCGCCACCGGCGTCCCAAATCAATTCATAAATTATGGAAAAAACAATCAGCGTAAATCTGAAAATTTGGCGTCAACGTGGTCCGAAAGAAAAAGGCCAGTTCGTCAATTATCACCTCGATAACGTATCGACCGACAGCAGCTTCCTCGAAATGCTCGACATGCTCAACCAGCAGCTCGTCGAAAACAATCAGGAACCCGTCGTATTCGACAGCGACTGCCGCGAAGGCATCTGCGGCATGTGCTCGCTCTACATCAACGGTCACCCCCACGGTCCCGTCCAGGGCATCACGACATGCCAGCTCCACATGCGCAAGTTCAACGACGGTGACACAATCACCATCGAACCCTGGCGCTCGGCTGCATTCCCCGTAATCCGCGACCTTATGGTCAACCGCAACGCATTCGACCAAATCCAGCAGGCTGGCGGCTACGTATCGTTCAACTGCGGCGGTGCGCAGGACGCAAACAACATCCCCATCTCGAAAGAGGTTGCCGACGTTGCCATGGACTCTGCCACATGCATCGGCTGCGGTGCTTGCGTCGCAGCTTGCAAAAACGGTTCGGCTATGCTTTTCGTTTCTGCCAAGGTCAGCCAGTTCGCTCTCCTGCCCCAGGGTCAGGTCGAGCGCAAACGCCGCGCACGCGCTATGGTTAAAAAGATGGATGAACTCGGCTTCGGCAACTGCACCAACACCGGTGCTTGCGCCGCCGAATGCCCCAAGAACATCCCTCTGAGCAACATCGCCCGTCTTAACCGCGAATTCATCAAAGCCAAATTCGCCGAATAAGACTTTGACAAATACAACAATAAAGCCTGATAATCGAGAGATTATCAGGCTTTACCTTTATATAGTGGTCAGATTGGTTGCTATCCGTTTTCTTCTCCAGCTTTCTGCTCTGCCTCATAAGCGGCTTCCGCTGCCTTGATTTTTGCCTGTGCCTCGGGGTCTTTCTCCCAATGGAAAGGCACGAAATCCGAACCCTGCGCAACCCACGACGGTTTGCGGAAATGAAGGATTATGAACGGTGCCACGACAAAGATTACAACGCCCGCGATAAGGACTGTGAACCATACGGTGTTCGAACCCATCGAAATCTGAGACGGCGGGAAGAAACTGAGAATGAATGCAAGAAGCGAACCGATGAAACCGACACTTCCGACAACCCACATCAGCCAGTTACCCTTGCTGCCGATGCGGAACGGACGTTTGGCGTTCTTCATCGAATATCTCAGATAGATTGCCGCCGCAAACATCAACAGATAGACGATAAGATAAAGAAGCACTGTCAGCTGCGAAAGTATCTGATAAAAACTTTCAACCGAAGGCATAACGACGAAAAGCAATGCCAGGACAGTCACCGCAGCTCCCTGTATGAGAAGGATATTTCTCTGCACGCCTGATTTATTGGTCTTCTGGAAGAAGGGAGGCAGATAACCTGCCTGACCTACTGCGAACACACCTTTCGACGGACCCGAAACCCAGGTCAGCACGCCCGCGAGCACCCCGAATGCCAATGCTATTGCAATCACCGGTGTAAGCCAGCCTGCATGGAAATATGCGCAGAAATTATCAAAACCGACCAGAAGGCTCTGCACCAGATTGATATCTTTTGCCGGAATAATCACTCCGAGGGCAAATGTGCCGAGCACAAATATCGCCACAGTGATAAGCGCTCCGAGGAACACCGCCTTAGGATAATTGACCGTCGGGTTCTTCACATCGCGAACATGGATGCCGTTCATCTCCATGCCAGCATAGAACAGGAAGATTGACGCCGCAAGCACGATATTATCAAAATTACTGAAATCAGGAATAAAACTTCCGTGTAAGTTCATCTGAGAATGACCGCCCGTGCAAAGATATATGACTCCGAACACAACCAGCAACGCTGCGGGGATAATCGTGCCGACGATACCGCCGATTTTCGAAATTTTACCGACCCAGCCCAGACCTTTCATCGATATCAGGGTCGCAAGCCAGTAAACGCCGAGCACGACGACAATAGTGTAAATCTTATTGGCGGCGAGGTGCGAATCCGCAACATGGTCCATACCGATAAACGCCAGTGATACAGCGCCGAACGTCAGAACCGTCGGAAACCAGATTGTGCTTTCAATCCACTGCAGCCAGATGCCGAGGAAGCCGGCTTTTCGACCGAATGCCTCTCCGACCCAGCGGAACATACCTCCCTGCTGATAAGGGAACATTGCCGCAAGCTCTGCGGCGACAAGCGACACCGGAATCAAAAACACCAGAGCCGCAAACAGATAATAAAACGCCGAGCTGATACCATATTCGGCTTCAGCCGGAAGCCCTCGCAGCGACACTACTGCCACAACGTTCATTATCACCAGTGTGAACACGCCTAACTTGGCAGCAGGCTTAATGTTAGAAGTCATAATAAAAGATTTTTAGTGTAAAACGTATAGGTTTATAAATATCTGTCATTCTGTGATTTCGACATTGACGCCGTTGAACACACCAAGCCCCAGTTTCGACACGAAAGCCTTCACTGCCGCCTGACCCTTCACAGAGTTACCTGCGCTGTCGAGGGGTGGTGCGAACGCCGCCACTCCCATAACTCCGGGCAGCACACCGACGACTCCGCCGCCTACACCGCTCTTCGCTGGTATCCCCGACGTATAGAGCCAGTCGCCCGTATGCTCATAGAACCCCACCGTCGCGATAAGACTCGTTATCTTAGGCATCAAATCCGCCGCAAACACCTGTTTGCGCGTGACCGGATTGACTCCCGCGTTGGCTATCGTGCCCGCCATCACGGCAAGCTGCGCCGACGTAACTCCCAGCGAACACTGACGCGTGTAGAGGTCGAGACTCATCGTCGGGTCATCGTAGATTCTATTATAATTTTTCAGAAGCCACGCAATCGAACGGTTGTTGAAGTTCGTCGCGCTCTCGCTTTTGTATAGCTCGTCGATAAGCTCCGGTGCCGAGCCGCATAATTCCGTGATATTATCGACAATTGCCTGCCACTTCCCGTCGCTATCGCCCGTAGGTGCCACCATCGAGCACGCCGTTATCGCGCCCGCGTTGACAAGCGGTGTCGACGGATGGTCGTTCTCGAGCAATATCGCGAATATCGAATTGAACGGCAGCCCTGTCGCATCAGCTCCGATTTTGTTAAGGACCGTCTGCGCCCCGCTCTGCTTCATGACGAGCAATGCCGTCGGCACCTTCGACACCGATTCTATTCCGAACCGATAGTCCGTGTCGCCGATGTTGATTGTCTCGCCGTCAGGCAGTGCCACGCTGAAGCCGAAAAGATTCGAATCTATGTTGGCGAGATAAGGTATGTAATTGGCGTTCGCGCCGCCTGTCATACCCTTCACCTCGTCATACGCTTCCTGAGCAGCCTGACGTATCTGTTGTTTGCTTATAGTTTTCATCATTTTACTATTGACACTTAAAATTAAAATCAAAAATTCCGGCGGACCTGCAATCCTTCGGATATTAGGTTCGCCGGAAGATTCTCACGTATATGTCAAGGAGTATGGTTACTCCGGAAGCTTATTTCTTGGCGTGGCAACCGCAACCGTGGTTGAACGTCTTAGTGGCGATAGGCACATTCTTCTCCATCGCTATACGGGTGCTGGTCGGGTATTCGAGCGCGTTAAGTTCCTTCACCGCTGCTGCCATATCATATAAGAGCTGGTCACACATATCGCGGCTGAAGCCCTGTTTGCAAAGCACACGCATCACCACCATATTCTCGATGTTGACAGGCATTGCATAAGCCGGCACCATCCATCCGTGCTGGGCGAGCTTGTCCTGAAGGTCATAAAGCGTCCAGTTGACTTTCTTCTGCACCTCAGGTTTCATCAGCCATGTCACGATAGGATTAGGCACATCTTCCGAATACGGCTGGAACTCCGGCATCTTCGCAATCTGCGAATGGAAATACTTCGCGATTTCAAGCGAATTGTACTGTATGTTCTTGTATCCTTCGAATCCTAAGCGGATAAACTGATAATACTGACCGAGGATTTGGGCTGCCGGACGTGAATAATTCAGACCGACCTGTGTCACCTCTGCTCCGAGGTAGTCGACCGTGAACGACATGTCTGCCGGCAGATACTGTTTGTCTTTCCAGATTACCCAGCCAAGACCGGGATAGACCAGACCGAACTTGTGACCCGACGTGCTGATTGAGAGCACCCATTTAAGACGGAAGTCCCATTTCTTTTCAGGGAAGAGGAACGGCAGGATGAAACCGCCGCTGGCTGCGTCTATATGGATACATACTTCGTTGCCGGTCTCCGCGTTATATTTGTCAAGTGCGGCGTCAAGTGCCTCGACATCGTCGTTAAGACCTGTCCAGGTGACTCCTTCGATGGCTACCACACAGATTGTGTTTTCGTCGCACATCTTGATTGCCTGCTCGATGTCGAGAGTGGTGTGTTCTGTGCTCAGAGGCACCTGACGCATCTCGATGTTCCAGAGAGTTGCAAATTTTTCCCACACCACCTGATAACCGGCTGATATCACGAAGTTTGGTTTATCGTAAGGCTTACCTGCTTTCTTGCGACGTTCGATCCAGCGTTTCCACGCTGCGATACCGCCGAGCATACAGGCTTCTGACGAACCGATTGCAAGCGCGCCGGTTTTCCATTTGTTCGTCTCTGGCGTGTTCCAGAGATTCGCCATGATGTTGATACACTTCTGACACATCACGGCTACGCGGGGATACTCGGTCTCATCGATATAATTGATATTGATGGCCTCGTTCATAAGTTTGGTCGCATAATCGTCCATGTAAGTCGTCACGAATGTGGCGAGATTCAGACGTGGTTGCGTCTGGGCGAAAGTTTCGTCTTTCACCATCTGATAGGCTACTTCAGGCGTTGTCGGTCCGTCGGGAATTTTTTCCACTGGAGAGGGTTGAAGCATTGCGTCTGATCCGAAAGGTTCGGATTTTGCATCGCCGTTGCGGAAATTTTTGTCAATCATAGTTGTAAGTTTTAATTGTTAATCGATTATGCGAAGTAGCCTTAAATCATTATGGTTATCACCCGCATTTTGCAAGTAGAACATATTCCGGTGTCAATAAGTTAAGCCCCGACCTATAAAAAATCTTAACGGCACAAAAAAAAATCGCCGGCGGCTGATGCCGTCGACGATTTTCATTTGCTGTCTGAGAGTTATTCTCTGTTATTGTTGCGGGGTGCGCCGCCGTTGCGGTTACCGCCTTCGCGACGGGGTCCGCGCTCACCGCGGGGCTGACGGTCGCCTTCTCGGCGCGGTCCGCGTTCGCCGCGGGGGGCGCGCTGAGGTTCAACCCAGCCTTCGGGCTTAGGAAGAAGCGCACGCATCGACAGACGGAACTTGCCCGTCTTCTTGTCGATTTCGATAAGCTTCACTTCCACTTCGTCGCCTTCCTTCAGTCCCGATGCCTCCATGTTGTCGAGACGCTCCCATGAGATTTCAGAGATGTGGAGCAGACCGTCGCGGTTAGGCATGAACTGCACGAACGCGCCGAAATCCATCATGTTGACGACCTTACCCTTGTAGGTCTTGCCTTCTTCGGGAAGCTCGACGATAGCGTTAATCATCTCGAGAGCCTTATCGATTGAAGACTTGTTGGCGGCTGCCACTTCAATATAACCTTGTTCGTCGATTTCGTCGATTGAAACGGTCGCGCCGCTGGCTTCCTGAATGCCCTGGATAATCTTTCCGCCCGGGCCGATTACCGCGCCGATAAGTTCTTTAGGTATGGTCATCGTCACGATACGCGGCACGTGAGGCTTGTAGTCCTCGCGCGGAGCGGGTATCGTCTGGTTAATGATGTTCAGTATGTGCAGACGGCCGTCGCGGGCTTGCATAAGTGCCTTTTCGAGGATTTCATAGCTCAGACCGTCACACTTGATGTCCATCTGGGTGGCTGTAATACCGTCTACTGTTCCCGTCACCTTGAAGTCCATGTCGCCGAGGTGGTCTTCGTCGCCGAGGATATCGCTCAGCACAGCATATTTATCGCTTTCAGTGTCCGTGATAAGACCCATCGCGATACCGCTGACGGGCTTCTTCATCTTGACACCTGCGTCCAGAAGGGCGAGTGTACCCGCGCAGACAGTTGCCATAGATGACGAACCGTTTGACTCCAGGATGTCGCTCACCACGCGGCATACATAGGGGAAATCATCGGGGAACATGCGTTTGAGCGCACGGTGCGCGAGATTGCCGTGACCGATTTCACGACGGCCTACGCCGCGCACGGGCTTAGCTTCACCTGTCGAGAAGGGAGGGAAGTTATAGTGGAGCAGGAAGCGTTCGCGACCCTGGTTGAGCACATCATCGAGGATTTTCTCGTCGAGCTTCGTGCCGAGTGTGACAGTCGAGAGCGACTGAGTCTCGCCGCGGGTGAACACTGCCGACCCGTGAGGTCCCGGTATATAATCGACTTCACACCAGATAGGACGGATTTCTGTCGTCTTACGGCCGTCGAGACGGATGCCTTCGTCGAGGATGCAGCGGCGAACGGCTTCTTTCTCTACATCGTGATAATAACGCTTCACCAGCGGAGTCTTTTCCTCGCGCTCCTCTTCCGGAAGCGATTCGATATATTCGTCGCAGATAGCGTCGAAGCTGTCCTGACGCCAGTGCTTGTCCGCGCAGCCGGCTTTCGCGATGGCATAAGCCTTGTCATAGCATTTTGCCTTCACGTCGGCGCGGAGCTCTTCATCGTTGACTTCGTGGCAATATTCGCGTTTCACAGTCTTGCCGGCGAGTTCTGCCAGTTCGATTTGAGCCTTGCACTGCTCCTTGATAGCCTCGTGGGCTGCCTTGAGCGCTGCGAGAAGGTCGGCTTCCGAAACTTCGTTCATTTCGCCTTCGACCATCATTATATTGTCGTAAGTAGCTCCGACCATAAGTTCCATGTCGGCGCGTTCAAGCTGTTCGAATGTCGGGTTGATGACAAACTCTCCGTCCACGCGTGCCACTCTCACTTCCGAGATTGGACCGTTGAAAGGAATATCGCTCACAGCGATGGCTGCCGATGCGGCGAGACCTGCCAATGCATCAGGCATATCGACGCCGTCGCTCGAATACATCGTGATGTTCACAAACGTATCGGCGTGGTAGTTGTCAGGGAAAAGCGGACGAAGCACACGGTCGACCAGACGCGCCGTAAGCACCTCATAGTCACTCGCGCGACCTTCGCGCTTGAGGAAACCGCCGGGGAAACGTCCGGCTGACGAGAATTTTTCTTTGTACTCTACCTGAAGGGGCATGAAATCAACACCTTCGCCTGCCTCTTTGGCAGAAACTACTGTCGCGAGGAGCATCGTATTGCCCATGCGAAGTTCAACCGCTCCATCGGCCTGCTTTGCCAGCTTGCCGGTCTCGAGCGTAATCTTGCGACCGTCAGCGAGCTCGATGGTTTTCTTAATAGGATTCATAAAAGTTGGTTTATAATATATTTTATCTTCTGTAAAATCACGCAAAGTTACGAAAACCCCCTGAAATTAACAAATTTAATTAACCCACCCCTCCAAAACAGTAGGGACGCGATACATCGCCTCCGCCAAAAACCGATTATCCGACCGCCAAAAAGCCACCTCAGCTATAATAGCTAAAATAGCTATCTCACCTACCCTCCGCCAAAAAATTCCCTCTCCGCGCCCTCCGCGCGAGATTCCCTAGCAAGATGCCCGCAAGGGCATCCCAAACTCATAACCGGGGGCATGGCCCCCGGACTCCGCATCCTCAAAAAAATGTGTCTGAAAGACACACCAAATCAAATAATAGCAGCCGTCCGCTCCTGCGCCTACCTCAGCTAAAATAGCTATAGTAGCTACCTTAGCTACCACCGCAAGCATAGGGCTGCTC
>CAMWNF010000087.1 GCA_947175535.1 uncultured Bacteroidales bacterium | reverse complement strand
ACGCGGCGGCTATCTTCAAGATTGCCGAACCAAGCCTGCGGAGAAGACAATGTAAGCACACTACGCTCTATTCCTGCGCTGTCCATGAATGCAAGATGGGAATCGACATCCCACGACGGCAGAGGATAGCCGTCTGCCATCAGCGCATCGTTGTCAGCGAGGTATTTAATATACTCATCGGTAACAATGTGAGAATGAACGTCTATTGCCTGAATATTCTTCTGAGCATTCATCGCTGTTGCAAAAAATAATGTGACAAACAATAAAAATTTATTCATACGCCCGTTTGTGCCGCTCTGCGACGATTAATTATTGCATATAAATCTTTTTTCCGTTGACAATATAAATGCCCGGAGTTATGTTGCTTTCGGCGCGGAGTTTTATGCCGGAAAGTGTGTAAATCACGTCGTTATCGGTGTTGTCAGACGCTGTGATGTCGGCTATTCCCGACAGGGCTGAATAATTAATCCTCTTGAGCCAGTCGGCGAGCATGGACTGGGCGCCGGATGTCTGCGAACTCTTGACCCACAGGCTCGGAGAAAGGAAATCGCCGGCAGGAATCAATCGCTTGGCGTCGGCTTCGACACCGCTGATTCCGCTGCTTGCGCTTGATACAATAAGTCCGATTTTCTTACCTGCCATCTTCGCTCCGTTTTGGAAAAGATAGGTCTGCAACGGAGCCGCCATCTGACTCCACCAGAGCGGCGCACCGATGATGATGCAGTCATAATCGGCAAGATTTACATCGACCCGGTCGATGGCGGGATATGATGACGCGTCGTCGGGATTATTGCGTATGGCGGCAATCTGCGCGCTTCCTATCGCATAATTGTTTGCGGCGTAGTCAAGTCCTTTTTCGGCGGGTTGGATTTCAACGACGTCAGCATCAATCTGCTTGCGCAGTTCGGTTACGACACGTTCGACATTATTGGTGTAGCTGTAATAGACAATCAGTGTTTTTGCATTGGCTGCAGTTGCGGCGAAGAGAACTGTCAGCAAAAAAGAAAAAAATCGTAACATATTTATTGTTTTTAGGTTATGCAGGATATTATCGCAAAAATACTTCCATTTCAGATGACATGAAAAAACAAATTTCATCCATAATGAACCATTTTCTATGATTATAATATCGCGGGTTATTGATATAATTTATAACTTTGTTGTGTAGCGAATTTATGGTTTAACATGAGTAAAATCCTGAAAATAAATAAGCCGTCGGACTATAGTTCGTGGGTCGGTCAGACTGATCCGCATGAGTTGATAAGTGTGATTAACTACAGCGAGGTGTCGCCTGTGCGTTACAGCCTTAACAACTATGATGTCTACGGTCTGTTTCTTCAGGGAACGGGAGGGTTTGATCTCGTTTATGGCACAGGGAAGTATGACTTCTCGGAGGATACATTGATTTGTGTCGCTCCCGGTCAGCTGGGGGGAAAAGAAGATGACGGAGAAGCGGTCAATCTCACCGGTTGGGCTGTTCTCTTTCATCCTGATTTGCTTCAGGGGACTGGCTTGGAGAACGACATCAAGAATTTCACTTTTTTCGACTACAGCGTCAATGAGGCTCTTCACATGTCGACTGAAGAAAGGGATGTGATGATTTCAATAATCCGTCAACTCGAGAACGAACTCAAATATCCGGCAGACGCGATGCAAAACAGGATAATCGCAGGTTTTATCAATCTGCTCCTGAGATATGCCCAACGTTTCTATAACCGTCAGTTCGAGTCAAGGACTATAGTCAACACCGATATTCTCTCAAGATTTGAAGCTCTGCTGAAGGAATATTTTGACACTAACCGACAGGCCACTGAGGGGCTGCCGACCGTTCAGTATTTCTCCGAGCGCCTTTGTATGTCGCCGAATTATCTGAGCGATGTTATCAAACGGACGACCGGCGACACAGCCAACAGATATATTAAACGTCATATAGTCCAGCTTGCCAAGAATAAACTTATCGGCGGTATGAACTGCTCCGAAGCCGCTTATTCGTTAGGTTTTGAATACCCACAGCATTTTACCAGAATGTTTAAGAACATGACGGGCATCACTCCGACCGAATACAGAGAGCAGCGTAAAAATTAATAAATAATTGTATTTAATTTATTCCGGTTTAGCGGAGGCTATTTCTGAGAGGAGTGTTTCGAGGGTGAGGGCGCGCGAGGCGGTCTTTTTAATGAAGTGGTAAAGCTCGGCTTCGGGCTGAAGCTCTGCAGGGGCGTCTTCGGGCGAGCCGGTGAAGGTCTTGAGCTTTTCGGCTACAGTCTGCTCGGCTTCGGGTTTTGGATGAAGCAGGAAACGGTCAGCCGATGTGAACATCTCGCAGTCGGCGACAAAGCCGAAACAGTTTTCGAGCAGCTCGGGCCACTGGAGCATGTCGACACGGTTCTGCAGCGAATCGAGCAACAGGCTGGTGCGCTCGGCGCTTTTCAGCAGCCGCTGCACGGCGGGAAGTTTGGTGTTGTCGTCAGGGAGACCCGACGGACGGAACATGTCTGCCATGTCGGAGAATGAGAAATCGGGATTATATCGTTGCTCGTCGGCGCGCTTCGCGGCGGGTGTAGTGACGGCATAACAGTAGGAGAGGAATATGTTGAGATTGTGGAGCGTAGCGGGAATGTTGCGCAAGAGGTTCTGACGCTGTGTTTCCTGATTGAGACGGCGCTGCTTCTCAACTTCGCTTTCGACATCGATTTCAGACTTCATCGAGCCTACGGCATTCAGGAAGAAGCCCAGAATAATCAAGCCGCACATTACTTCGACGGCTGTGACGCTCTGCGCCAGACCGTGAGCGGGCGTATAGTCGCCGAAACCAAGCGTCGTTATGGTCACAATGCTGTAATACAGCCAAGAGCCGTAGTCTGTGCCGGCTCCGTCAGGGATTCTGAACTGACCGTCAGGCAATGCCTGATAGATAAGTGCGAAAACCGGAGTCAGGGCGACGTAGAGGCATATCCAGACGATGGGACGAACGTTTGAAACGACGTGGAAAAAGTGACGTATTCTGTTTGACAGATGATGAAGTGCTGACATAATCGAATTATTTTTTAATGTATGTTTTAAGGCTATTTTTCAACAAGACCGATATAGTCGCCGTAGCCTTCTTCTTTCATTTTTTCAAGGGGGATGAATCGCAGCGAGGCGCTGTTGATGCAGTATCTCAGACCGCCTTCCGATTTCGGTCCGTCGGGAAAGACGTGACCGAGATGTGCGCCTGAGTGGGCGGCGCGGACTTCAGTGCGTATCATGCCGTGAGATGTATCTTTTAATTCATCAATCAGGTCGGGAGAAATCGGACGTGTGAACGCCGGCCATCCGCAGCCCGAATTATATTTCGCAGAGGATGCGAACAACGGTTCGCCGGTGGTTATGTCGACGTAGATGCCTTTACGGAACTCGTGGTCATATTCGTTGTCGAACGGTCGTTCGGTCTCGCCGCGTTGAGTGACCATCCACTGCAAAGGGGTCAGTCGCTGTTGTAGCGTAGCGTCGTCGGGGCGGGGATATGCGCGTTTTGGTTTAGTCCCTGTTGTTCTCGCCAGTCTGAACAAGGCGGGGTTGACATGACAGTATCCGCCGGGATTCTTGTCAAGATAGTCCTGATGGTATTCTTCTGCGGGATAGAAATTCTTCAGCGGAGCATGCTCGACAGCGCAGCGTCCGCCAAGCTGACGGTCGAGAGCTTCTATTGCTTTGTCAACGATGGCGGCATCTGCGACATCGGTATAGAAAATGCCTGTGCGATATTGTGTGCCGATATCGTTGCCCTGACGGTTGACTGCCACGGGGTCGATAGCTTTGAAGAATAGACCGATAAGCTCGTCGAGCGTCACGGCATCCGGGTCATAGTCGACTTTCACTGTCTCTGCCGCATCGGTCGCTCCGGTGCAAACCTGACGGTAGGTCGGATTGGGAACATTGCTGTCGGCGTAGCCGGCAATCGCCTCCGACACGCCCGGCACGAGCGAGAACAGATGCTGTATGCCCCAGAAACATCCACCGGCAAAATATATTGTATTCAGCATATTTATCAATGTTTGGCGGGTTGGGTAGTTGAAGGAGCAGGTGTATCCTTCCGCTCTTCAAATTCGACGAGCCACAGCGAGAGGACAATCAGCACCATCGAAAGAATCTGCCACCAAGAGAAGTGGTCCTGACCTGTAGCGTAGCTGACAACCGATGCGACAATCAGAATGACACCGGCGTAGAGCGAAACGACCGTGGCGGTAAGATTTTTCAGACCGACGTCGATAAGCAGATAGCTGACCGACGAGGGGAATATGAGGACGAAAAGGAGAATGAGCATAGGAGCGGAGAACACAGCCATTTTAAGGACAGGAGCATCCCAGCCGGTGATGAACGCTACAGGAGCTGCTGCGATTGTCGCGCCGAGGAACGTCCATTTCGATACGGTCACATTGTCGAGTGTGCGCAAAAATTGCTTGGAAACAACCAGATAGATTGAATAGACGATGGTCGAGGCTGCGCAATAGATGTTACCGAGCATCGGGTTGCTCGCCACCTCGCTTGTCTTCTGGGTCGTGACGCAGACTATCGCTCCGGCGACACCAATCAGAATGCCGAGCACCTTGAGGGCATTGGCTTTCTCACGACCGATGAGCAGGCAAATCACGAACACGCAGACCGGTTGCAAACTGATGAAAATCGACGAGGATACGGGCGTGGTGTAGGTAAGACCTTTCAGAAGGAAAAACATATAGCCGAACACACAAATAAATCCGAGCGCGAGTAGTCCCAAGCGCTGGCGAGCGGTCGACGGAGCCGTTTTATGATGCTTGAAAAGTCCGAGTAACCAGAAAAATCCGGTCGCGAAGCCGACGCGTAACAGTACGCCGCTGCAAGCCGACATATAGGTCGGCAGAAGATAGCGGAGCGCGTTCTCGTTGAAGCCCGAAAAGGTCTTCGACACGAACATGGCGAGATTGCCTTTCAGTTTACTATTCATATGAATTGGTTTAGTGACAGAATCAGTATCTGAAAATACTAACATACCACTTCCCCAAATGTTCTTGAAAGAGAAACGCTTTTAACGATTCACAGGTCGAAAGTGCGGGCGATGACAGGGGCGAAGTGGGTCAGTTCGAGGGCGCGGACTTTGATAGCGACATTGTCGGGAGTGTCAGTAGGGAAAACGGGAACTGACGCCTGAAAGATGATGTCACCGTCGTCATATTGTTCGTTGACGTGGTGGATTGTGATGCCTGTTTCGGTCGCGCCTGATGCGACGACAGCTTCATGAACGTGGCGTCCGTACATTCCTTTGCCACCGAATGCCGGCAGGAGCGCGGGATGGATGTTGACGATGCTGCCTCTGTAGCGGTCTACCAATGCCGGCGGAATCATAAGCAGGAAACCAGCGAGAACGATAATGTCGATTTTATATAACTCTAAAATCTTCAATACTGTAGCTGAGTCTTTGAATTCATCGCGTGGCACGATAAGGCACTCAACGCCAAGAGCGGCTGCACGGCGGACGACTCCGGCATCGTCGCGGTTGGTGATGACGAGGGTTACCGACCCCATGCTTTCACGCTGTTGAAAATATGTTATGATGCTTTCGGCGTTAGTGCCTTCACCGGAGGCGAAAATCGCGATATTCTTCATAAGTCGACAACAATGTAGATTTCTGTCATGCGGTCTGCCATGGTCAGTTTATGCCACTCGGTCGTGCCGTCTTTCTTTATGAGTTCGCCGGAAGACAATCCGGTCTCGACCCCGTTGATAAGAAGTTTCGGCGGGTCGGGGGTGTAATCAAAACCTACTCCGTCGCTGACGCGGACTGCACTGATTGTTCCGTCGCCGGAGCGTGAGAAAAGTATGCCACCGTCGGCATAGTTGAGAGTAAGTGCATCACCGCTTATCCGCATGCGGGCATCTTTTAACTGTTCGTCCTCGCGCGGCGATGAAGAAGGACGGTCGAGTTCGCCAAGCCCACGGCTTGAACATGATGCTGATAGCACCGCCGCAATCAGAACGATACAATATTTGGTCAGTCTACGCTTCATGGCTTAACGGTTATTATGATTTTGCCGTGGCAACGGTCGTTGGAATATGATATTTCGTGCTGTCCAAGGCTTATTTCATTAAGGCTGACAGACTCGCTTCCGACTGTTTTGCCGTCGAGCTTCCACACAGAGCCAGTGGCGACGTAAGGAGAGCGGAAATCGATACGCTTATCAGAGGATATTGAGTAAACGGCTTTCAGCATAATCGGTTCAACTACCGGTTTGTCGGGCTCGGTCGGCACTTCCGGATTTTCGGGTTCTTCACCGGACGCATATTCCTTGTCTGCATAAATACCCCAGATGTATTCCGCCAGAGAAGGCTCTGAGACAAACGGATTACTGTTTCCCTGAGCTGCCGCTATTGCCTTATCTCTACGCAACTCAGCTTCGTCGACAGGGTCAGCGCGATGCCAGTCAAGAAGTATCTGTCTGCCATAAAGCGTTAGGAGAGGATGGTAACCGTCGATAAAGAGCATCGCCCCCCGGCTGTTCCATACGACCTGGGGATAGACAGCCGCCATATACATATATATACGTGCGAAATCACCTTTCAGCTTGTCTGAGGGTTCATATAGGTTTGTTTCCATTCCGGCAATCTCGCCAAAACCGGCTTTCCAGAAACTGTTATTATAGAGGGCATCGTTAACAACGCCCGGGGGATAATCACTTCGGTTGGCTGCGACGCTGAGATTGGCAGGAACAATATTGTGCAAATCATGAGACACGGCAGTATAATCGTCGGAATTTTCACCCCACCAAATCAGAGGAACGACGGCAATGGTGTTGAGTTGTCCAAGATAGGACGTCGAGAAATAATCTCTGTAACCGCTCCCCGGGGAATATGCGTAAGAGGCTATGGCATTTTTGATTTCTTCCAGGGAGCTGACGGGAGTGGCGGGGCGTCCGTTATTTCTGATGCGCTCGAGAATTTCCTTGCCTGTCAGACCGTCAAATGATGAGTCGGTCTGTCCGGCTAATGAAAAACAAACCGACAAACATACAATGATAAGGGCGTTTCTTAAAAAGGACATATGGCTAAATTTGTTCTTCGGTGAACTTCCCGGCGATTTTATGCAGGTAGAGTGGTGCTTCGGGTCCGACATTGAATATAAGGTCGACAATGCTCATATTGTGGCGGAAACCGAGACGGTCCGCCCGCAACTGGTAATATCCCACAGGTTGGAGACTGATGGATTTGCATCTTCGGAAATCATTATCGACCGCTTCCGCCGGACAGCCGTAGATGACTTCGTTGTCTATCCCGATAATATCCCTGACTATTGTGTCGCAGCGACGGTCAAGAGTTCCGACTGAAACGGCATCGTCGCCATAATCCGCATCGAATATCTCGGTAAAGCGGTCGATGTAATATTCAAAAAACGGTGTGCGACCGTAGGCGGATTCAAGTGCTGTGCGATGGACGTGCCACCATTTACCATGAGTCGATACGGGCGTTTCATTCCAGCTATGTCTGCCGTGCGGAGGGACAATGGGCACGGTAAGCATGATTTCGTCGCGCGTGTCGACAATCGTGCAGCGGTGAGCCGACTTGAAGCGTTTGTCGGCAGGCATGTCAATGTCAACATAAACCGTGGCAAACGACGAGAGCAGGGCATAATAGTCGACAGACCCAAAATATTGGGGCGCAAAAGCAGCCTTGCGGTCGGCGAACCTTATCAGTTCATGAGCCATACGAGGGCTTATTTGTCGGGATTTGCGTCGCGGAGGATTCTGTTCCAGCGTATGCCTCCGTTGAAGATGCTGCGGTCTTTATCGAATGAAATAAGAACGAAGACCGGAGTTCCGACGATGTGGTCTTCCGGCACGAAGCCCCAGAAACGTGAGTCCTGAGAGTTGTCGCGGTTGTCGCCCATCATGAAGTAATAGTCCATTGCGAACGTATAGGAGTCGGCTGGTTTACCGTCGATATAGACAACGTCGTCTTTGATATATGCGTCGTGATGACCTTCGTAGTTGCGTATGGCGCGATTGTAGGTTGCCCAAGTGGTCGGGTTGAGGGGTATCGTAGTGCCTTTGGCGGGAATAAGTATGCCATCACCTCCATAGTTGCTTAATGACCATCCGTCGGCAATTCCTTTCGGGAAAAGATATGAGCTTAGTGAACCCGGCGCTTGGAGGGCCGAGGTCTTCACCAGGTCTTTGAGCATGTCTTTAGAACGCAGAGTCTCAATCATGGCTGCCGTTAGAGGCATGCCATAGAAATATGAATTGATGTCGGCTTTTGGCATCCACGTCAGAAGATTTGCACGGTCAATCGGAGTAAGAAGGGCATTGAGGTCTTCCCAATCGCCGTCGCTGACACCGAGGTCATGAAGGAAATCATTGTTGACCGGCGATGAAAGAGCCGCGATATAGTTGAACTGTACGTTTTCCGGCATAGCCTGTGCTACACCGTCGATATATATGGTATCATTTACGATTTTAATAGTTTCGCCGGGCAGTCCGACGGCACGTTTCACGAAGTTCTGACGGCGGTCGACGGGACGGTAGATGATGTCACCGAAGGTGTTTTTGTCATTGTGAACGCGTTCGCGGCCGTAGCGGTCGACAAGAATGTCGTAGTACTCCGGACTTGCTTCGAATTTGCTCGCGACTGTATCTCCTGCCGGGAAATTGAACACCACGATATCTCCGCTTTCGACTGATCGCAGACCTTTAAGACGGCGATATTCGACCGACGGAGTTTCAAGATAGCTCTTCGTATTGATAATGGGCAGAGTATTATGAACAAGCGGGAAATGAATCGGCGTCATCGGCACACGCGGACCGTATGTTATTTTATTGACCCACAGATAGTCGCCTGTCAACAATGTTTTTTCAAGCGAAGACGACGGTATCTGATAATTCTGACCAACGAAGCTGAACACGAAATATACCAGGATAAGGGCATAGACGATGGCGTCGACCCAGCTCATCACGCTGCGAACGGTCTTGTTCTTGCTCTTTTTCCACCATGTGAAGGGTATGTAGCCGGTGATGTAGATGTCAAACAGAAGTAGCAGGAAAATAGCGGGCCACCATTCGCCAAGCCATATCATCCATGCTATAAAGAGAGCGGCAACAATGCCGAAACGAACCCATCTTGTCGGTTTGACTTCGCGGACACGGCGCATGAAGTCATCTTTCCATGTCAGCTTTGGTTGTTGATTATCTATATTTGTCATATTATTTGAGTGTCAAATTAAAAACTTTCACAAAAATAGATATTTTCTCTCACGCATGCAACTGAGCGCGGTTTAATCTGTTCATTTACGCTTTGTTTCAGTCGTGCGAACGCTCTGACACCTTTAATTGTTATATATAATAAACGATAAAATCTTTAGGATTATGGACACAGCGATTATTACCTGGCTCAGCGTTCTGACGCTTGCATTTATAGTGTTTGTCAGCAAGATGTTTGTTTCGATGAAGCATCGGGCACATATGGTTCCCGTCAGGGTTCGAAGTCATCATCACCGTCATCATGTTTTTGAGTTATCCAACGAACGGGAGATGCTGTTCATTCCCGGTGACAGCGTAAGGACCAACGGTTACGACAACGATTGCAACGCCGATGACAATTACTGATGACGCATTGCCGCGACAGAAAATTTCGGTCTGCTCCAAGCAGCTTTGTCTCTTCTTGTCGCAGTACGCTTCATGGTTGCTCGGATGCGGAGCTACATGTATCCGCCTTGAGACGAATGTGAAACGTATTGCGGCTGCTTACGGTTATACGGCAGAGCTTACCATTATGCCGCGCCATATCAATATAACAGTGGCGTTGGAAGGTAGCGACGATGTGTTCACGTCGATGACAGCCGTACGCGCGACTGCAATCAATTTCGATATGAACACGCGCCTTAGCAGTCTGAGTTGGAAAATCTCCGACCATAATCTTTGTCTTGATGATGCACGCCGATTGTTCGATAATATTATCAGACCCCGTAAGCGGAATGAGTGGGCTTTGATTTCAATCGTATCGGTGGCGAATGCCGCGTTCTGCCGTCTGTTCGGCGGCGATTTTATCGCCATGGCGATAGTATTTTCAGCGACTTTTGCGGGATTTATGTTCAAGCAGCTTCTTCTACGCCGCGGAGTGGATGTGCGTCTGACGGTGATTTTCTGCGCTTTTGTTTCTTCGGTTCTCGGTGCTACGGGTGTGCTTTTCGCCCTTGGCACGACTCCAAATATCGCCCTGGCGACAAGCGTTCTCTATCTTGTGCCGGGCATACCTTTTATTAACTCATTCAGCGATATGCTTTACCGGCATTACATCTGTGCGTTCAGTCGCTTTGTCGACGCGCTTGTGTTGACCTGTTGTCTGTCGATAGGGCTATGCGCGGGCATGATGATGATGAATGTCGGAATGTTCTGATGTCGAAATATATATTATTATGGTGTTTGAAATAGTTCAGGATGCGTTTTTTGCAGCGATAGCGGCGATAGGTTTCGCCGCCATCAGCCGTCCGCCACGGCGGGCTTATCTGTTTTGTGCGTTGCTCGCTGCTGTCGGACATTCGTTGCGCTATGTGCTGATGCTTCCCGGACTGTTGGAGACGCATATAGTTGTCGCCACTACTCTGGCGGCATTTGTTGTCGGTCTGCTTGCCGTGTTGGTGTCTCCGGTGGCGCGTGTCCCGGCTGAAACCTGTCTATATCCTTCTTTATTACCGATGATACCCGGTGTATATGCCTATAAGACGTTCGGCGGCCTTGCCATGTGTGTGTTCGGGAAGGAGCAGGAATTATATGACTTCTATTTCTATCAGTTTACCTATAATGGCATCATGTGTGTCTTTATCATATTTGGTATGGTCATCGGTGCTACACTGCCGATTTTCATGTTGAAAAGGATATCATTTCAGGCCACACGATAAGCCGTTTGGAAATTTTAACGCTTCGATTCTGGTCAAGATTCGGAGCGTTTTTTTGTGGCTTTTCGGCAAAAGGATTGTCTGTTCAAAATTATTTTGAAAATTTTTTGTTGAACAGACGGGTGATTATCAGTGTGTTTTGCGTTTTGTTGTTTTTGTCTTGAAAAAATATTTGCAAAAATATTTGGTGGTGGAGGAAAAATGTAGTAACTTT
>CAMWNF010000086.1 GCA_947175535.1 uncultured Bacteroidales bacterium | reverse complement strand
CGGCTTCTCGTTCTGCGACTATCGCCTGCCCCTCCCTGCAGAAATGAACTCGAAGAATAGCCAGAAAAAGAACCGGACTAATTGATTGTATCTCTAAAAACTTGCAAAACCGGTTGACAACTTTGTCAGTGCATCCCGGGTCTTTTTAGGGAGCGTAGCAAAAACGAGTTTATAGGACTGTCTGACAAGCCCTTCTATAACCGAATCCGGAACATCGCCCGGAACATGAACCGTAATCCAATGCCGCTTGTTCATATGCCGTCCGGGGTGGATTGACATGTATCTCTCACTCAATTCGACGTTATCTTCGGGCGTAACTTTCAGATTGAAAGCTTCAAATTCGCCGATATCAGTCAGGCAGAAAATCTTAGGACCTATATAAAAGCACAGGATATCTGCTCCCGAAGGGAAAGAAGCGAAGGGCATTTTTTCGTGTGCTCCCGGTAAAGACAGACACAGTTCGCGCAACCGCTCGAGGGTCATAATCAGAAGGGATAGCCGATGGCAAGGTGGAACGCAAGCGACTTTTTGAACGACGGCAGATTATAGTAGCCCGACTTACCTGTTTTGTATGGTGCGTGAAGTCCTACGCCGAGGTCACCTCGCACGACAAGCATGCCGATGTCAAAACGAAGACCCGCGCCTGTGCCGAGAGCTATGTCATTGAGGAAAGTGCTTGCCTTGAGCTGACCTCCGGGACGCTGAGGGTCGTTCTTGAGCAGCCATACGTTGCCCGCATCCAAGAACAGCGCGCCATGCAGCGGACCAATTATCGGAAAACGATACTCGACATTGGCTTCGAATTTGAATGTACCGGTCTGGTCGAAATATGTTCCTTCCGTGGCAGGGTCATGATAACTGCCCGGACCTATACTTCTTACAGTAAAAGCCCTCACAGAGTTGGCACCGCCGCAGTAGAACTGTTCTGAGTAAGGAACCTGAGTCGAATTACCGTAGGCATGCGCTGCGCCGACCGCCACGCGGCTGACAATCCATGTATCACCTTCAGTCACGCGGCGACCGTAAACCAACTGCGTCGAGCCTTTGACAAATTGAGAGAAGGGCGTTCCGAACAACTCTTTTTCACCTTTCTTACCGAACGCACGATATATGCCCCAGAATATATTACCCGCTTCCTGAAGCGTAAATTGCCAGTTAAGAGTATTGTTTCGTCCGAAATTACGGTCATAGACATATGAATACACCATCTGAGGTATGTACTGACTCTGGAAACTCTGGGCGACCGCCGGATTTGCGTTCATGATAGAGTCAAATTCAGCAGTAGTGTGCATCAGATTAGTATATGTCAGTTTGATGGGGGTATAGGTGTTCGACACATGCCGGGTGACGCGCCAGTCATAGTTCACCGATGCATTGAACTGCGCCATCTTGAAGTAATGCGGTCGGTTGAGCAGTTCGGCTCCGAGTTGGAAACGTGTCCAGTTAAGCTGGAAACGGCTGCGCGGTATGAACTTGGGAGCGACAAGGCGCGGCATGGCGAGCGATGCGTTAAGTCCGACCTCATAAGAATTGAAAATCGAACTGCGTCCGTGACCGGTCTGCCATTCATAAGAGCCTGTCAGTCCGATGGTCAACTGTTCCCCACCGCCGAAAATATTGTTATTTGACACCTTAAATGACATACCGGGTCCGATATAACTGTTGCTTTTCGATGAACCGTTGATTTCAAAAGCAGCTTCCCACGGAGCATCGAACTTGCATGTTATCACGACATCAAGCAGATTTTCACCGGCAACCGTAGTGTCTGGCACGGCTGCAATATCGATAGAACTGAAAATGCCAAGCCGCGAAAGATTGGTCTGCGTACGGTTCATGTTACGCACTGAGAACAGACGTCCCGGTCGGAAAGTCACACATTCGGGTATCAGCTTCGAACGGAATTTCGACGGCTTCATCTGTATCAGCGTCGCACGCGGAGTTGCGATAGTGTCAGCTTGACCGCCACCGTTATGACGGTTTGCGATGACCGTAACCCTTCCGGTCTTATACTGACGCAAAGCGAATTTCGGAGCATTAGCGGCAAGCATAATTTTCATCTGGACATGACCTGGCTCCGCAATGCTGTCGGCGAGATATTCGATATACTCAGGCCTGAAGAAATAATATCCGCGGTTTCGTAGGCTGTTGGTAATTCTCGTTCGCGCGATATTGAGCGAATCTGTCGAATAACGCATATTGGAAGACAGATATTTGTCGTTTTCCGCAAGCGAGTCAATCATGTGATTGAGAGGATTCGTATCCGGCAACAGCTCTATCACCTTCATCGGATATGCGGGACCGGGAGTAATCACATATTTAATCTTCGCTTTTTTAGGATTGCGACCTTTGACCAGCTCATAACTTGCTGTGCCCCTGAAGTAACCGTTGTTATCGAGAATTTCATCAATCATCTTGGTTCTGACTTCCGGACGCACGTCTGAAATCAGCACAGGCTCGGCAACGAGTTTCTCATAAATCCAGTGTTTGAAGCCGGAAGGTGGGTTGCTCCAGTTATTGTAAACCCACAGACCGAGCGGGAACGGATAATGCCAACCGAGCAACTTCCAGTAGTTGTTCGGCGGAACGTTTACCGAATTATGTATCGTCGTCTGAAGTGCCGAAGGAATTTTTACGGAATCCTCGATTATCTCTATTTTTTTAAGACCGTTGTAAAGTATTTCATCATCGGGGATGCGGCGTGTGGTCGAACACGCTGCCAGCAACAGCCCCGCGACAATGATAACAGGCAAACACCTGAGCCAATCTGATGACACATTATTTATTTTCAGCGTTCTCATTTTTTTTCTTGTGTCTGGGTTTTAAGAATTTGAACATGTCACCTAACTGGTTGAGTTTCTTGCGATACACAAAGCCGACACCGGTCTGCGTTATTTCGCCTTCGAGGATACTTTCATAACCGGTATGCCGGAATATCCTGACATACATCGTGTGACCCCTGTTGAGGAAATAATCAAATGATATGTCGTTAATCAGATTCTGAGAGAAGTTTTCATCGACATTCGCATCAGTAGAGTAATTACCACCTATGACGATTTTGAAGCGGTCATTGAACAACGACTTCGACACCTGATAGCTGTAGCTTGTCGTCTGTGAGCTTGAACCGTCGACGGTGCGGTCATACTGATTGATGCCGAAACTGATATCAACACCTTTTATATTGTTGGCTGCCCATGAGTTAATCTGAGATTCGAGGAATGAATAAAGTGCGTTACCCGAAATCGACGCATCGCCCTTTGTCCCCGGACCCGTATAGATACCATATAATAGCATGTTCATCGCCTGATTGGCTCTTTGGTCGGGACTCATCGACTGCAATTCATTCGCTACGGTCATATCATCCTCCGTAGCAAGGTCAAACGACACATCCATGCGGTCAAGGCTTCCCGTGACATTCAGCATGACATCAAAGTTGACCAGACGCGAGTTCTGTCCGGTCTGCGTCACATTGGCTTTTATAACATCAGTAGCATGGATGTTAAGTGTCGGATTCATCATGTCGCCGTTGAACGCCACATAGCTGTTGTTGTCAAACGCAAAGTTCTTTTCAGACATCAGCGGAGGAGAATATCTTACATAGCCGTTGTTGATGTTGAGTCGTCCCGTCATACGTCCGTCAACGACAGGAGACATTGTATAGTCAAGTGTTCCGTCAGCCTCGAGTTGGACGCGGTTCTTTCCGTCGGTCGAAAGATTGACGCCGATTGTCGTTCCGTTTTCTATAGTCAGCGATGCATCAAGAATCATCGACATTGTGTTATCAGTAATGCTGTCAGCCATAAGAACGGCGACACTGTCGGTGAAATTAACGAATTTCACCATATCGCCGGTAGCCTGTGATGCCAATGCATTAGTCGCATCGGATATGACGTATGTCACATTTGTCGGGGGCATTATCCGTAGGTCGGCATTGACAAAGAGCAGACTGAAATCGCCGTGCACCCTCGAATCGAGAGATATGAATGCCTTGCCGTATATATCAGCTCCCTTACGCGCCTTGTTTGTGTTGACCAACTGCATTTCATTAGCTTTCAGAGTCAAATCTATCTTCGGTGACGCCAGTGACGCGATGTCGACAGTTCCGTTGATATATAACGGATTTTTATTGACTCCTTTTATTGTAAACTGATTGAAACTTATCAGATTGTCGACGACCGGGATTTGTTCTTCGTTGAATGCGTATTCTGTGCCGGTCATGTTCAGCATTATAGCCGTACTGTCGAAATTGATATATCCGTTAAACACCGGAGCCGCTTCATCGCCTGAAATCCGCATGGTTCCGTTCATCACCCCTCTCAGTTTTGCCATGCGCGGAGGCAGGAATGGATTGACAGTCGCAAGCGGGAAACGTATCATCGAAAAATCGAGATTGTATGGTGACGTAGAAGTCGAATCATTCAGTGCTCCCGCGAGTGTCATTGTCTTGAAACCGTCGACATAGACATCTGAGCTTGCATAGAGAGTTCCGCCCGGTTTTGTAGTGACATCAAAATCAACTTTCAGTGTCGCCACCCTTTCCTTGCCATAGAAAAAATTATTGATGCCGATTTCTCCGGTGCCGTTCAGATTGCCGTCGACCGGACGCAATGTGATATCTGCATTAAGGTCTCCCTTCATTGGTGGAGCAAAGGGATTTATTGAAACCCAGTCGGCAATATGAATATCATTAATTTTTATATTCAGGTCTTCCTGCTCGTGAGAGCCTTCGACATGTTCGGTTTTTATCGAGAGACTGCTTGTGCCTCCTGTCATGACAAGGTTCGCATCGACGTGCTTGTCAGAAATCGTATAGGAGATAAAGTTATCTTCATTGACAGTCCAATGCTGATAACCGATAATCTGGTCCAACGGATTAAGGCGAAGAGTCGCGATAGAATCTACAATGTCGGCGTGCAAACCGATATCAAAACCCTGTTTGCCGGCGATATTGCTCTGTTTCAACCGCAGACCGAGTTCGTTATGGTTAATGCAACCGTCGAGTCTGACACGCGCCCAGTCATCGAAGGTGCCGGGACGGTTACCCACCCTCGCGTTGAAATTAAGCATCTCCTTGTCCTGATTCAATCCGAAACCTATAGTGTCGAGTTTCGTTGTTCCGGTGATGAACCCTAAAACTCTCGAGTCAAGATATAGTGACGAATCATTGGCAGCCGAAAGGTTGAACTTACGGAATGTCATCCTGCTCGACGCGAGAATATCTGTGATGGCATTATTCGAACCTGCATTGATGTCAAGTTCAAACTGAGGCAAGGCGGTATGGAGTTCTTCCATATTAAAAATCTTTGCCGCAATTTGCCGGTCTATTTCTTCCGACGTCATTGTAAAATGGGCGAGTAGCGAATCGAGCGAATTCGGGCTGCTGAAACGCGCCGTAAGGTCGCGGTTGTGCAGAGAGAAATCAGTAATCGAATCATTAGATGACAGTTTCGCCATAACATTCGACAGCGAAATCACTCTTGCCGGTTGAGTGAAGTCAAGGTCGTTGAGTGTAAGTTCTCCCAGGATAGTGTTTTCAACCGGATTTATATTTGCATGACCCGACAGGTTGAATGATAGTTCACTTTCAAATTCAGAGAACTTGAGGGCATGGAGGTCAATCTTATCGCCATCGGCTATAAGAGTCCAATCATATGGTTGCGGAGCAAGATTGCCTTCAGCAATCACCTGAATACGCGTATCGGGATTATCTGAATGGAGAGTCACACGACCTTTGCCGTCAGCAAGATTTGCCGACAATGTTATATCGCGGTAAGTATAGTCGGCGTAACGCGCACTTACGACATTTAGATTCGCATCAGCCTTCATGCTTGCCTTAAAGGGGTCGTAGCCATGGCCGTCGACCTTGAAATCGGCGGTAACATCAGCTGCTCCAAGATTGGGCATGAAGGTTTCAATCGGGAAATCCCTGACTGACAACGACGCCGAATAGTTTTCACGGCGGGAGTTCCATTTGCCGTCGAGAGCAAGCACACCTCCGCCGGTCTTAACCTTGACACGTCCGTCAATCGTTCCTGACCGCATCTTCACATGACCGTTCAGAGCCATACGTGGAATGTTGATGTCTTTAGCCGCCTCTTTGCTGAGCATACTGTTCTTGATGCGGTTCAGATTTATCACATTACCGGTAAGGGTAATGTCTCCCAAGAGATTATCAGGGGTGGTGAGATTTCCGACATATCCCTGTCCGTTTATGTTGACACACCCGTTGATTGCGACGTCAAGCCGGTTGATATCAAGCAATCCCATCGTTCCAGCTATATCGACATTAATACCTATCCTGTCATCTGCGGGCAAGGTGACGAGATAAGGAAGATAAGCGGGAAACATCATACGGGCGTCTGCCACGCCAAGACCGCCGTTCACCTCGAGCTTTAGCGGAAGCGTCGGGTCGCCCATAAGGTCGCCCATGCCCATAGTCATCTCCACGTCGAGAGCCGTCGTGGGGGTTGTGAGTTTGAAGTTCTTCAGATACATGGCTGCGGAATCAAGGGCAAATTCTCCGGATGCGTCAAGCATCACTCCGCAACGCTCACGTCCTTTCAGTTTCAAGGGCAGACGCAATGTTGTAGCCTGGTCATAGAAATCTTTCACTTTCAAATCAAGAGAATCGACCTCAATGTACCCGAAATCAAGACCGGGCTGCGGTGTGAGTCCACGGGTAGTGTATAACGCTTTAGACTGCGTAAAATCAAGTGAATCAATTTTTATCGTCCATGGAGCAGAAGCAGCCGTATCGACTGATTCGACAACAGGAGTCGCGGCAACAGTGGCAGAATCGGGTGCAATATAAGCAACCCCAAGCCCAAGTCCGGTGAATTCCTTTAGATTGACCAGCTGCTCTTTAAGGTCAATAAGTCCGTCGGAGAGCACGCCGTTAGAGATGGTAGCACCAAGCGAGTCTATCGCCGGCAGAAGACGCATCGTGTAGCTGAAATCGTGCAACTCAAGACGACCAAGCCTGATACTCATTTCCGATGGTTCAGAAGGTGGAGCAGGAGTAGCGGCGGTATCAGGCGAAATGACCATATTGACTTTCGCGCCGTCAAGAGTACCGCTTTCAATATCGATAGCCATATTCTTCAAACCCACTCTAACCGGACGGAGAGCTATTTCGTTGGCGGCAAGAGTCATGAACATAGCTGAATCCGGTGCTCCCATGCGAAAACGACCGTCATTGAGCGAGAGTTCTTTTACTTCCGCTTCGCCTTTAAGCAAGGGAAACAAGGCGACTGATGCGCTGAGTTCTGACGCCGCCACAATTGTATCTCCGTCCTGGACAAGGCTTAATCCACCCAATGTGAGACGCAGAGGAAAGCCGAAGCGAAAACTGTCGAGCGACATGGCTATTCCGGGACGCGAGTTCATCTTCTCGACAAGTTTGGTGCGGATAGATTCTTGCATCCACGGCGAATACAAGGTTACAACCGTGCCGACCAAAAGGAGCACAATCGCTAAAACGCACAAGGCTATAACCTTAAATATCTTTCTAATAACGGCTACGGGTTTCACTATATGTGATGATTAATTGTGACGAATGTATCTTATTAAAGAATAACCGCCTGACATGAATATTGGTTTGCTCAACGCACCACAAAAATAACAAATCCCTGTCTATCGTCAAAATAAAGGATTGTAATTAATGGTTATTTTTGATTCTAAATAAGAAAAGATTTGATTGATAATTTTCATCCTTACGTCAGATTATTCAAATCAACACGATATCAACAGTGCTATTGCTCAATCAAAAATAATTTTGTTACTTTGCAATTGCATATCGTCAGTGTAGTCCCGATATGGGATAATTGTCGGTTGCAGACATATTTTTTTACAGGGCGTTTATCAACGCTTATTCTTGACGGATCGAAATCTGGCAGTTTCATTATCACAGTCAAGGATGAGTCAACGATAGGCGGCTTCGTGTATGGTAATTAGATAGTAAGAGAATGTAAATAATCATTCTCTTATAGTCATATCATACAGCGTGAGGCTCCGCGTTGCTCGTTCTACTGTGATGGGCACATGCCAGAGCCTCGATTCGTGGGACGAGTGACAGATACAGACTCTCACGCTCTTTTTTTATCCGTTGGACTGTGAGTCTTCCAACACAAAACTTCAAACACAGTCCATCCATGAGAAAGACTATTTTAGGACTTGTCACACTGATGGTTGCAATCGTCAGTTATCCGATTTTTGCACAGGTGACAAAAGAACAGCTGAAAGAACGTCAGGAACTTGCAAAAGCATCAAAGAAAGAACTGAACGAAAAAGCAAGCAAAACAGCAAGAAAAGAAGCCAAAAGCTTGACAAAACAGAAATGGGTTACGGCTCCGGGCGCACTTCCTATAGAAAAACAACTCGACCGCGCATACATGATGGAAATGCAGTATGACTCCGACGGTTTTCCTCAATATATCATGGCTGAAGCGATGAGCGTCGGCGGCAACTATGATGCGGCTAAAATGCAGTCTCTTGAATTAGCAAAGCAAAATCTTGCCGGTCAAATACAGACCGAAGTAGCTGCTTTAGTGGAGCAAACAGTGAGCAATAAACAACTTGACCAGGGCGACGCCGTGTCTATAACTAAAAGTGTAATGGCAAGTAAAAACTTTATATCACAAAGTATAAGCCGAATTATTCCTGTTGTCGAGCTTTATCGAGTAGTCAACGGTAATAATCGGGAAGTTCTTGTCCGCATTGCATATAGTAAGGATATGGCAAAGGCAGCGGCAAAAAAAGCAATCAAGATAGAGCTTGAACAGCGTGGAGATTCACTCCATAACGAACTTGACAAACTTCTTGACTGGTAGAATAATGCTTAAACATCTCACCGTCATCGCGCTAATAATATCAGCGATGTCGGTATTCGCCCAGAAAATACAAAATGTTTCAGCAAAGTACACATACTATGCACCAGAAACAATGTCTATCGACGAAGCAAAACGCATAGCCATCGACCGCGCAAAAATTCAGGCAATAGGAGATGCGTTCGGCACCATAGTTTCTCAAAGTAATTCAACGGTAATATCCAATCAAAACGGAAACAGCAACACTCATTTCTTTTCATTAGGAGGCAGTGATGTAAAGGGAATATGGATAGCCGATACGCGGGAACCTGTTGTTGAGATATCGTATATCGACAATACGTTGGTTATTTGTGCAGAAGTCTATGGTAAAGCGCGAGAACAGAAGCATGCTGATTTAGAATTATCAATCAAGACGCTTCGTAATGGCATTGAAAGTGAACAATTCAAAGATAACGACAGACTTTCAATTCTTTTTCAATCACCGGTAAAAGGCTTTTTCTCAATATGGTTGGCAGATGATAACCTAAAACAAGCTTACTGCCTACTACCATATGAAAACGGAAATGGTAATGCCCGGGAGATACAAAGCCGCAAGGAATACGTCCTATTGTCTACCGCGGATGCAGAATATCCCTATAAGGAAGAAACTATATTGACGGCAGAAAAAGAATTAGAAATAAATAGACTTATCTTCATATTTTCAACGTCGAAGTTCTCAATGCCACTTACAGAGCAGGGAGAATATGTTCCGGAACTCACAATCCCTAAATTCGACAAGTGGTTGCAGAAAAACAGAGTTAAGGACGAAAATATGTATGTCATTCAGAAAATAATTGAAATAAGAAAATAAAACAATTATACCGATAGTCTAAACATTTACAAACCACTATTATATAGTACAATATGAAAACTTTAATCAAACTCTTTCTTGCCCTATTTTTGAGTTGTCCAGTAATCCACCCGATAAGGGTATTAGCCCAGGAAAACACGGCAAAAGTATATATCCTCAGAAAGCAAACCATCGGCACTCCTATTAAGCCTGACATTTCAGTCAATAATATATCAGTGGGACAATTACCGAACAAGAAATATATCGAATGTACTGTCCCGGCCGGGAACATAGAAGTATCTGTCCATTTTTCGGCATCCGAAAATTCCGAAAAATACATTAATTTCAGAGCTGACGCAGGAAAAACATATTACATTAAAACAAGTGTTGATGCTTCCAATTCTTTTAATTTCAACATGAACCAATCCATGAACATGAATCAAACGTCCATGTTAAATGTCAATTTATCTCGCTTAATGGATTCTGAAGGAGAAAAACTCCTGAAAAAATGCAAACAGGAATTATTCGCGGATATTACTGATTATGTATCTTCCGACATGCCTGCATATGCTAATCAAACCGACAATCCTGCGCCTCAAAATATAAATGCACCCGGAAATGTTAATAATGCAAATATTGCTGAGGTCGTGACTAAAAGCGATGTAGACGTAAACATACCGGAAACCGACACTCAAAATAAAAATACGTTTGTATTAATAATCGCGAATGAAGATTATTCGTTCGTTGACAATGTTCAGTATGCGTTGCACGACGGTCAGGTCTTCAGAGAATATTGTATTAAGACTCTCGGTATCCCGGAGCGTCAGATATGGTTATATAAAAATGCCTCACTGGGAATAATATCCAGTGGTGTCAACAAGATGGTACAGGCAATGAACATATTTAATGATGCCAAAGCGATAATATACTATTGCGGTCATGGCATTCCCGACGAGAAGTCAGGAGATGCATATATAGTTCCGGTTGACGGAACGGGAACTGATATTACTTCCTGCTATAGCCTTAATAAACTATATCAGACGATAGGCTCTGCAAACCCATCAAATGTAACATATTTTATGGATGCATGTTTTACCGGAGCTAACCGTGACGGCTCAATGTTAGTTGCGGCGCGAGGAGTTGCCAGAGAACCCAAAAAAGAAATCATAAAGGGTAATTCGATAGTATTTTCTGCAGCTTCGGGCGATGAAACCGCGATGCCATTCAAAGATAAGGGACACGGCTTATTCACATATTTCCTTCTGAAAAAGCTCCAGGAGTCTAAAGGAAATGTTACATACGGCGAATTATCAGAATACCTAAATGAGAATGTGAAGAGAGAAGCATTTCTCACCAATGAAAAGCCTCAGAATCCAGTAGTTGCGACAAGCGAAAATTTATCCAAATCCTGGAAAAACATAAAATTCAAATAAGTCAAATATCCAAACCTCTTAAGAGTCTTCTAACCCGCCGGAATATCTACCGGTGGGTTAGAATTTGAATTCGGAGAGGGATTTGTGGGCGGAGAGTTGGGCTTTGCGGGCGTCTTCGGGAGAGATTGTTGACGGATGATAGGGG
>CAMWNF010000085.1 GCA_947175535.1 uncultured Bacteroidales bacterium | reverse complement strand
GCAATATAAAACTCGACGCGGCTCAGATAGAGATGGACCTGTCGGACAACACCGTATATGCCGTGGGACGTCCAGACTCGCTCGGAGAAATCGAGGGTAAGCCCATATTCAGCGATAACGGCACGGAATATGAGGCAGCGACGATGCGCTATAATATGTCGTCGGAGAAAGGTTTCATAACCAACGTTGTGACTCAGCAGGGCGAAGGCTATCTGACAGGCGGAAACACAAAAAAATCTGCCGACGGAGCATTCTACACCGAGAAGGCTTTCTACACAACCTGCGATGACCACGACTGCCCACACTTCGGTTTTCGGCTGACCAAAGCCAAGATACAGCCCGGTAAGAATATCGTCACGGGACCGGCATATATGGTGCTTGCGGGACTTCCGCTGCCATTAGCTGTGCCTTTCGGGTATTTTCCTTTCACTGACAGCTATTCGTCGGGCGTAATCGTGCCGACGTTCGGCGATGACTATAACCGAGGTTTTTATCTGAGTAACGGCGGCTATTATTTCGCAATCAGCGACAACATGGACGCCGCGATAACCGGCGAGGTCTACACGAAAGGGTCATGGGGTCTGCGGGCGCAATCGAACTATGTCAAGCGATACAAATATTCGGGTAATTTCAACATCAGCTACCTTAAAACCATCAACGGAGAAAAAGGCGACCCGGACCATTCGTCCCAGACAAACTTTCAGGTGATATGGAGCCACACACAGGATTCGAAAGCCAATCCGAACATGAACCTGTCGGCGAGTGTCAATTTCTCTACCAGCGGATACTCGCGTAATGACCTGAGTTCGTACTACTCACCATCGTTCACGGAGAACACAAAGAGTTCGACGGTCAACCTTACATACCGCATACCGAACTCAAAATGGTCATTCTCGACAACCATGAACGTTTCGCAGCGTACGCAAGACTCAACGTTGGCAGTATCGTTCCCGAACCTCAACCTGTCGATGTCGCAGGTCTATCCGTTCAAACGCAAAAAACGCGCGGGCGATGAAAAATGGTATGAAAAAATCAAGATGTCATATACGGGTCAGTTCCAGAACTCACTGACCTCCAAACAGGATGTATTCTTCAAAAAGAGCCTTATTAAAGACTGGCGCAACGGTATGAGACATGAACTTCCGATATCGGCAACGTTCAATGCGTTCCGCTATGTCAATATCACGCCTTCGCTAAGGCTGACCGACCGAATGTACACCAACAAGGTCAAACGCCACTGGGACGCAGAGCGCGGAATAGAAGTCTGCGATACAAACTATAATTTCTATAACGTATATGACTTCATGGCGTCGGTGTCACTCGACACGAAACTGTATGGCTTTTTCCAGCCGCTGGGTTTCCTCGGAAAGAAAGTCAAGATGATACGCCATGTGATGACACCGTCAATATCATTTAACTACGCGCCTGACTTCGCATCGCCGTTTTTCGGTTACTACGGCAAATATCAGTATCAGGGAGCCAACGGCGAGACGCTGACACGCCAGTACAGCTACTTCCCCAACTCTCTTTATGGCATTCCGGGAACAGGCAAGACAGGCTCATTGAACTACTCGCTGTCAAATAACCTCGAGATGAAGGTTAAGAGCGACAATGATTCCATCGGAGAAAAGAAAATCTCCCTGATAGAGAATCTATCGCTGTCACAAAGCTACAATTTCGCAGCCGACTCGATGAATTTCAGCGATATCAATTCGTCGATACTTCTCCGTCTGACCAAAGGCTTCAACCTCAACCTGTCGGCAGTATGGGATGTCTACACATATCAGCTGAACGAATACGGAAATCCTGTTCGAGTCAACATACCGCGCTGGAAAGCAGGGAAAGGTATCGGACGACTGCGCTCGACAGGCACATCGTTTTCCTACACATTCAACAACGAAACGTTCAAGCGAAAAGACAAAAAGGATAAAAACAATAATAAGAACAACAATCAGCCGCAGAGCGGTGCGATGCAGGAGCGCAATCAGAAAGACCAGCAGAACGACACAGGCGGAGGCGATTTCGACCCGGACGGTTATTACAGGTGGAAGGTGCCCTGGAGTCTGTCGGTCAACTATTCGGTAAGCTATGGTTATGGAGCGTTCAACAAACAGAAACTGGAATACGACGGAAAAATCACCCAGAACCTGAGTTTCTCGGGTAATATCCAACCAACGCAGAACTGGAATTTCTCGTTCTCGGCATCATATAACTTCGACACTCACAAAATCGCCTACATGAACTGCAACATCAGCCGTGACCTCCACTGCTTTACGATGAGTGCAAGTTTCGTGCCCGTAGGACCATACAAGAGTTACAACTTCCATATCGCTGTCAAGTCATCACTGCTCAGCGACCTTAAATATGACAAACGTTCGTCGCGTTCGAACGGTATCATCTGGTATTGATTTCCACGCGACATTAACCGATTTTCAAAAAACGAGCTGACAATTATGAAATTCATATCATGGAACGTCAACGGACTAAGAGCCGTTTGCGGAAAAGGCTTCGAAGATATTTTCAACGAGCTGAACGCCGATTTCTTCTGCCTGCAGGAAACGAAACTCAGCCCAGGCGTCGCCGCGCCTGAGTTTGACGGCTATCATTCGTATTGGAACCTCGCCGACAAAAAGGGATATTCAGGGACGGCAATCTACAGCCGCAAGGAACCTGTCAGCGTGAGCTACGGCATTGGTGATGACGCACATGACCACGAGGGACGCGTGATAACGCTCGACATGGGAGATTTCTACCTTGTAACTGTCTACACACCGAACTCACAGGAGCAATTAGCGAGACTCGATTACAGAATGGAATGGGAAAACTCGTTCCGCAACTACCTTGTCGGTCTTGACAAGGTAAAGCCGGTGGTGGTCTGCGGCGACATGAATGTCGCGCATAAGGAAATCGACCTTAAAAATCCAAAGACCAACCGCCGCAACGCCGGTTTCACGGATGAGGAGAGAGCAGAATTTACAAAGCTGCTTGAAGCGGGATTTGTCGACACATTCCGACTGAAACATCCCGACCTGACAGACGCATATTCATGGTGGAGCTACCGGATGAGGGCGAGGGAAAAGAACGTCGGGTGGCGTATCGATTATTTCGTAGTGTCGGAACGGCTCGCGCCGAAAGTGACAGATGCGAATATCAGGGCAGACATCTACGGTTCGGACCATTGCCCGGTAGAGCTTGAGCTTGATATATAGTTTGTTACGAATCCAACGTTGAGACCTGTATATCTGACTGCGGACGCTACATGTAGCGTCACTACAAACGTCTTTTATACAATTAATTATTAAATAAATTCGACAAAGAGCAATAAAAAAAGCGTTGTAAAGATATTACAACGCTTTTTTTGATGCGTTTATGAAATTTAGTCGCCCATTGTGCGGAGCAGTTCGTCGTTGTCGCGTGTGCGCTCCATGCGGTCCTTGATAAATTCCATCGCCTCGATAGAGTTGCGGTCTGAAAGGAAACGACGGAGAATCCACATGCGGTTGAGCGTTTCGGAACGCAACAGAAGGTCGTCGCGACGAGTGCTCGAAGCCATGATATCGACGGCAGGGAAAATGCGCTTGTTGGAAAGTTTGCGGTCAAGCTGAAGTTCCATATTGCCTGTTCCTTTGAACTCTTCGAAGATGACTTCGTCCATTTTCGAACTTGTCTCGGTGAGCGCGGTTGCGATAATAGTCAGGGAGCCACCGCCTTCGATGTTACGCGCCGCACCGAAGAAACGTTTCGGTTTCTGGAGCGCATTAGCATCGACACCACCCGAAAGGATTTTACCGGAAGCGGGCGAACAGGTGTTGAACGCGCGGGCCAGACGAGTGATAGAGTCGAGAAGGATTACAACGTCGTGACCGCATTCGACCATGCGTTTAGCCTTTTCAAGGACTATGCCTGCAATACGGACATGGCGGTCGGCAGGTTCGTCGAATGTCGAGGCTATGACCTCGGCGTTGACGCTGCGCATCATGTCGGTGACTTCCTCGGGACGTTCGTCAATGAGGAGAATCATGATGTAAGTCTCGGGGTGATTTTCGGCAATGGCATTGGCAATGTCTTTAAGGAGAATTGTCTTACCGGTCTTGGGAGGAGCGACGATGAGACCGCGCTGACCTTTGCCAATCGGAGAGAACATGTCGACAACGCGGGTCGAAAGGTTACATGTTGTGCCGCTTGTCAAATCGAATTTCTCGTCGGGGAAAAGCGGAGTAAGATGTTCGAACGGCACACGGTCACGGATAAAGTCGAGCGAACGACCGTTGACACGGCGAACCGAAGTCAGGGGGAAATATTTTTCGCCTTCACGCGGAGGACGTATGGTAGCCTCGACGACATCGCCGGTCTTGAGGGCGTACTGTTTTATCTGCTGCTGAGTCAGATATACGTCGTCGGGAGACGGCATGTAATTGAAATCAGCCGAACGGAGAAATCCGAAACCCTGGTTGTCGACCTCAAGCACACCGGTTGTCTCGATGAAATCCTCGAAATCATAGCGCGGCATCTGAGGGAACTGGATACGCTCCTGATTGAACTGCTGATTGTTATTGTTATTATTGTTACGGTTCTTTTTCTTTTTGCCTTGACCCTGCTGCTGGGGATTATTGTTTGCCGGCAGCTGGCTGTTTGCCGTAGGTTCGCCTATTACAATAGGGGCTGCCGCGGCTGCAGCTGTCGCCTGTTTTTCAGCTTCTTCTTTCTCGCGCTGCGAACGCGGTACGAACTTCTGACCTCCGCTTCTGGGGAAGAACGAACCAAAAGCAGAATCCTTGGCACGGAAATCATTCTGACGCGGCTGCTCGGTCGGTTTTACGTCGCTGTTTTCAGTTTCCTCGTGATGACGGAATATCTCAACGTGGGGCGTAGCTGCTACAGGTGAGGGATTTTCGGCCGGAGCCTCCTGTTTCTGAGCCTGAACTTCGGGCTGAACCGATGCCGGAGCTTCAGAAACGTTTTCGGGCGCAGGCTCATTCTTACGGGGACGACCGCGGCGTTTGCGCTGCTGAGTTGCCTCGTCAGCCTGAACATCGGGAGTTTCAGCCCGAGAAGCCGCCTGATTATCGTTTTCGGCAGCCGGCGACTGAGCGGGTTCTACTTGTGCAGGTTGGTCAGCTGAAGGCGTTTCGACTGAGCTATCATCAGCATTCTTCGGTTTCCGACCGCGTTTTTTAGGCTTATCTGTCGGTTGGTCGGTCGTTTTTGATGACTTTCCGCCTTTCTGATTAGCCTCGTCATTCTTGCGCTTGGCAGCCGTGGTCGAAGTTGCTTTGTCGATGGCCTGCTGGTCGAGAATCTTATAAATCAAGTCTTCTTTCTTAGAGATGTCTATTTTTTTGATATTCATTGACTCAGCAATAGATATCAGTTGAGAATCAGCCATCTCTTCTAATTGTGATATGCTATACATATATTATGTATTATGGATTTCGGGGGTATATTGATGGGCATAAAATGCTCAAACAAGATGATACCGCAGGAATAAAAAAATGCTTTATGAGTTTAGTGAATGAATTTTTGGCAAACGAATGAAATCGCTTTGTAAATAAGGGAGAAATAGTGATTGATGTTTGGAAATTCCCTTGAATTATGATGCAAAGGTAAATCATTTCCATCAAAAAAACAAGCAAAAAAAGACGAAAGTTCAATAAGGGCTAATCCGGGGGCAACGGATTGTTGGTTCAATTTGTCCTAACTGTCAAGAATTATTCGTAAATTTGCGCATTAAAATTAATAGAAATCATTACCAATCCTATGGACTTTATAGAAGAACTCACCTGGCGCGGGATGATCCACACCGTCATGCCGGGAACAGAAGACCAGCTCAAAAAAGAAATGACGACCGCTTATCTCGGTATCGACCCGACAGCGGACAGTCTCCATATCGGTCACCTCGTCGGCGTGATGATGCTCAAGCATTTCCAGCGCGCAGGTCACAAACCCATCGCTCTTGTTGGCGGTGCGACCGGGATGATCGGCGACCCCTCGATGAAGAGTCAGGAACGCAAGCTGATTGATGAAGAAACCTTGCGTCACAATCAGGAGGCAATCAAAAAACAACTCTCCAAATTCCTCGACTTCGACAGCGACGCGCCCAACGCCGCCGAACTCGTCAACAACTATGACTGGATGAAAGACTACGGTTTCCTCGACTTCATCCGTGAAATAGGCAAGCTCATCACCGTCAACTATATGATGGCAAAGGACTCGGTAAAGAAACGTCTGTCGGGCGAAGACCGCGAAGGCATGTCGTTCACGGAGTTCTCATATCAGCTACTTCAGGGCTATGACTTCCTTTATCTCTACCGCAACAAGAACTGTCGCCTGCAGCTCGGCGGTTCTGACCAGTGGGGCAACATCACCACAGGCACAGAACTTATACGCCGCACCGACGGCGGCGAGGCATATGCCCTCACCTGCCCGCTTATCACAAAAGCCGACGGCGGTAAATTCGGTAAGACTGAAAGCGGTAACGTCTGGCTCGACCCGCGTTATACATCGCCCTACAAGTTCTATCAGTTCTGGCTCAACGTCTCTGACGCCGACGCAGAAAAATATATCAAGATTTTCACAGAGTTGAGCCGCGAGGAAATAGAAGACCTCGTCGCTCAGCAGGCAGCCGACCCCGGTCAGCGTCCGCTTCAGAAACGCCTCGCAAAGGAAATCACGACGATGGTTCACTCTGCCGAAGATTATGAAGCCGCAGTCGAAGCGTCGCAGATACTTTTCAGCAACAAGGCTACCGAAATACTTCATAAAATCGACGAGGACACACTTCTCGCCGTATTCGAGGGTGTGCCGACATTCGAAGTGAGCCGTCAGGAAATCGCCGACGGCATCAAACTCGCCGACCTGCTTGTCGACCGCGCGCAGGTGTTCCCCTCAAAAGGCGAAATGCGCAAGATGGCTCAACAAGGCGGCTTCGCAATCAACAAGGAAAAAGTCACTGACGCTTATGCTCCGGCGTCGCTCGACATGCTGCTCAACGACAAATATATCATCGCTCAGAAAGGTAAGAAGAATTACTATCTCCTCATCGCGAAGTAATCTGCGGGCAGAATAAAATAGTCACAAAACAACGAAGGCAGTCTCACGACTGCCTTTATTGCTTTAAAACCTTAAAATCTAATCCTATGAAAAAACTAATTCTATTTCGTTTTCTGCTGTTCTGTATAATGAAAACAGCAACCGACATAAAATTGTTCAGTCGAGCACATATTTTTTGCAATAAAATTTATAATCTTGGAGAATCTTTTATCCTCGCAGTAGTGTGTGGGGCTACTGCTTGGCGGAGTGGCGACGATAAGCGGCCGCCATTTTGGTATGATAGCCTTGGGCTGCATAAGCCGGACCGTTGTAACCGCGCGCGAAAGCAGCCCAATTTTTCGAACGCAAATGTGGAAGCAACCCACTTGTGCGCATAAAACCTGCAAAAAGGTCGAGCTGGTCGCGTTCGGTGCGGCTCATCAGTTCGGCGAAGTCTTGCGGGGACTCAGCCCCGCATCGTTTCCAATTGAATCCTCCAATCTGGAACATTCCCCAGAACGTGCCTTCGATTGCTGTAATCGTATCGATAGACATCGCTTTGCGCAAACATTCATGATGGGCGAGTTGCTGGGAGCCGAAGCGTTTCGCATCGGGTCGTTCGAACACGATAGAGTGAGATTTGGTATAGTCTGCCAGGTTTATCTTGCGTCTGGCAGCCATGGTGCGGAAAACTTTAAGGTCGAAAAAAATGACAGGAGAGTCGTCGGGGTTGAAACCGCGGTGGATGCGCCCGGTCTCGACATCGACAATAGCCTTGATAGCCGCTACCTCAACATCAAGCTCTGCAGCTACCTGACGGTAGTCTTCTTCGGTGAGGGGTCTGCCTCGGACATGGGATGCGAATTCGAAGCGCAGAGTGTCGCCGTTGATTACAATATAATCGCTCGATTTCGGCGGACCGAAAAGTTCGCACAGCGTAAGATTTCGTTCGGTGTCATATACCGAGCGTTTCGGCAACATGAAACGCTCGTCACTGCCTGGGGACATGGCTGCGACTGACGCCGCCACCGACATCATCACCACGAAGGTCAAGCATTTCGAACGAAGTCTACGCATCAGTCTATAGAAAAATAATCCCGGCTGCGCTTGCTGACCTGAGACGTGACAGCCTGAGAGCAGCGCAGCCGGGAAAATCGGTCAATTACTTTTTAAGGTCAGCGACCTTTTCAAGAATACGTGTGAGTTGTCCCCAGTAGCGTTCAACGGCGGGGATATACATGCGTTCTGACGGAGAGTGGACACCCTGGAGTGTAGGACCGAAAGAAACCATGTCGAGATGAGGATATTTCTCAAGGAAGAGACCGCATTCAAGACCGGCGTGGATAGCTTTGATGGCAGGACGCACACCGTAGAGTTCTTCATAAGCGTCTGAAGCAATCTTCATAATCTGAGAGTCCATGTTGGGAGCCCAACCGGGATAGCCGTCGCCGTGAGTGACTTTCGCTCCGGCGAGGGTGAAGAGAGCTTCGACCTGATGAGCGATATCCCATTTGCGAGATTCGACAGACGAACGCTGACTTGTCGTAACAAGGATTTCGTTGTCGCCCTTCATCTTTACGGAAGCGAGGTTGGTCGAAGTCTCGACAAGACCTTCGAGGTCGCGACTCATGGAGATGACTCCGTGAGGAGCGCAGTAGAGCGACTGGATGAGTTTTGTAGTTGTTTCCGAGTCAACGCATAATTCGGGACGGTCGATGCTTTCAAGTTCTAATGCGAGAGTCGGCTCAAGTCCTTTGTATTCGTTCTCGACATCGGCAACAAAGCGGTTGAAAGCTACGCGGACATTCTCTTTTCTTGCTGAATCAACGCCGAACACAGCGTGAGCTGCGCGGGGAATGGCGTTACGGAGATTACCACCGTCGATTTCTGCAAGGGTGATATCGTGGTCCTGGGCAAGATTCCAAAGGAAGCGTGCGAGAAGCTTGTTGGCATTAGCACGACCGAGATGGATGTCACCGCCTGAGTGACCGCCGAGACCTTTAGATATGTCAATTTTGAAATAGTGGAAGTCGGTCGGAGCGACAGAACGATGATAAGTGAATGTGCATGTTGTGTCGACACCGCCTGCACAGCCAATGAAGATTTCGGCATCGTCCTCTGAGTCAAGATTGAGCAGGATAGTACCGCTAATCATGCCCTCGCCGAGGTTGTTGGCTCCGGTGAGACCGGTTTCTTCGTCGACAGTGAATAAAGCTTCGAGCGGACCGTGAACGAGTTTGTCGTCAATCAACGCGGCAAGTGCGCCAGCCATTCCGATGCCATTGTCAGCGCCGAGGGTTGTGCCATCAGCGTGAAGCCATTCGCCGTCGACGATAGTGGTAATGGGCGAGTGGTCGAAATCAAAAGATTTGTCGTTTGATTCGCATACCATGTCCATATGAGCCTGCATAATCACAGTCGGGGCATCTTCTTTGCCCGGAGTGGCAGGCTTTGTGATGACAACATTGCCAATCGCATCGGTTTTGGCAGCGAGATTATGCTTTGCAGCGAAGTCAAGCAGATATTGACGAATCTTTTCCTCTTTTTTCGAGGGACGGGGCACTTTTGTAATCTCGTCGAAGATTTGGAAAACGAGTGCCGGTTGGAGGTCTTTGATAGTCATTGTAGAGCGTTATAAGAGAAATTAATGCGCCTGAAACGGCTTAATAAAAATTTAGATTTGACAAATAACGTTAAAAACGTCGTTTATCGACCTCTAAGTTACAAAATAAAATTGTTAACCTGCAAATATTTTCGCCAGCTTTCCTATATTTGCACTCCAAAAGGCATCGAGTCCCATGAAATTAGTCCTTCTGAGCATCGCCATCATAGGCTTGTCGGTCGTCCTCTTAGGAGTGAAAGTGTTCTTCGTAAAAGGCGGTCGTTTCCCATCGGGTCACGTCGGACAGTCAGCGGCATTGCGTCGCAAAGGTATTTCTTGCGCTCACGATGATAAAGAGTAAAACAAAAATAATAAACCGTATAAATAAAATTAGATAATGAAAAAGACAGCATTTGCAGCCAAAGCGTTAATCGTGTTATTCGCAGCAGGAATCATGAGCTGCTCGCAATCGGCAGACACAGACAAACCCGCAGCAGCAACTGACTCAACTACAACCGACGCCAAAGCCGTAAGCCTCAACATACGCTATGTCGACCTCGACTCAGTAATGGCTACATATACCCTTTCAAAAGAACTTGACGAACAGGGTCGCAAACTCATGCTCGACTACCAGCGCATGGAAAATCAGAAAACCAACGAAATTCAGAACCTCGCAGCGCAAATCGAGCAGAAACGCAACAACAACGGATACCTGACTCAGGAATCGTTTGACGCTGACGTTAACAACGTCAACCGTAAACAGAATGAAGCCGCTAACATTCTCCGTGCTCATCAGGAAAAAATTCAGAAGCAGATAGCAGAATTCAATCTTCAGCTCAGTGACTCGGTTCAGAACTTCATCAAGGATTACAACGCCACACGCAAATATGATGCAATCCTTCTCCGCTCTGCCGGTCTTTACTATAATCCAGACCTCGACATCACAGGCGAAATCATCGAAGGACTCAACGCCCGCTACACTCCCAAAGCAGATAAATAAAAAGACAATTATAAAGCACCATAACGCCCGACACCGCCAATATGCGTTGCCGGGCGTAATTTTAGCACGAACATGAAGAAAATAGCAAGCTTCACTATCGACCATACACGTCTACAACCAGGTGTCTATGTTTCGCGACGCGACTACACTCCATCAGGTGACGCAATCACGACTTTCGACATACGCCTGACAGCACCTAACCGCGAGGCAGCTGTCTCGCCCGAAGCTCTCCACTCGATAGAGCATCTCGCAGCCACATACCTGCGCAACGACCCAGTCTGGGGTAACCGCATTGTCTACTGGGGACCGATGGGATGCTGCACTGGTTCATATCTTCTAATCCAAGGAGAACTATCTCCGTTGGACATCGCTCCCCTACTCCGCGACATGTTCGCATTCATCGCCGACTTTGAAGGCGAAATTCCCGGAGCGACAGCCCGCGACTGCGGTAACTACACGTTCAATGACCTTCCCGCCGCAAAATCAATCGCGCACCGTTTCCTGGATAATGTGCTTTCTAATCTCAACAAGACAAATACACTGTATCCCGACTGAAACAATCATCAAAATTATTTTCGCTTGCTCGCCAGAAATTTCTCCGACAGCCATTCCAGCATCGTTATATCCATCTCGGTAACTGAAAGATTTTTATTTATTAGTCTACGCATATTGCGTAGACCGCGCGCAGTTGGGAAATAAGTGAAGTCCAGGCCAACAAAAAAGCAGTCAGCTTATCTGCTAACTGCTTGATTAATTGTGACCCCGGAGAGGCTCGAACTCTCGACCCACTGATTAAGAGTCAGTTGCTC